>NZ_JALNUM010000001.1:0-178367 GCF_026540795.1 Methylobacterium sp. GC_Met_2 | reverse complement strand
GCTGTGGCTCGCCGGCGTGTCCGCCCGCTCCATCTCGGCCACGCTCGCCGCCGAGGGCATCGCCCGTAGCCACAGCTCGGTCATCGGCCGGATGCGGCGCGAGAACGTCAGCTTCCAGGGCCCCGGGGCCAGCAGGCCCCCCCTTGCACGTAAGCCCCACGAGGGCCCGCGGAAGGCCCCGAAGGCCCTCGTGGTTAAGGCGCCGCCGCCCCCGCCGAAGCCCGCGCCCCGCCCGGCCGCATCGGACGTTCTCTTGCCGGAGTCCCGCCGCGTCTCGATCCTCGACGTCCGAGACGGGGTCTGCCGCTGGATCGCCGGCGATCCCCGTCTGGACCCGACGGCCTGCGGGCACCCGGCCGATCTCGGCTCGCCCTACTGCCCGGCGCACCGGACCGTCGCGCCGAGGTCGCGCGAGGCCGCCTACGTCCCCGCTTTCCGGAAGGCCGCCTGATGAGCCGCATGAGCGACCGTGCCATCGACCTTCAGCACAACCACCAGGTGATGGAGCCGGACGACGAGGACGAGGCGCTGCCCCCGCACCTCGATCCGGACCGCCTCGCCGCTGAGCACCGCGCCCACGTCGAGGCGCTGCTCACCGACCTCGCCAAGCCGGAGTGATCCCCGTGCCCGAGCAGCCCCCCGCCGACGAGTTCATGACCCTCTGGGATTACGTCCCGGATCCTGGCCCGATGGTCCGCGATCCGATGTGGCGCCAGATCGCGCTGCAGGAGCTCACCCGGCCGGCCGACTGGACGCCGCCGGTCCCTCTGATCCGGGAGGCGGCCCCCCTGCCGCCGTGCGCCCGCCTGACGGCCCTCATCGACGACGCGGGCGTCGGGCGCCGGCGGCCCCGCGACGTAGCCATCGTCGAGGCCGCGATCGCGAGGAGCCTGCCGGCCGACGTGCCGACGTTCGTCTCGGCGGTTCTCTCGGTGCGCCGGGACGGCGAGGTCCTGGTCACGCGCGTGCGCCTGTTCGATGGGGGCGTCGTCGTCCTGAGAGTGGACGGGGGCCCCGAGCCCCACGTGCGTGGGTGGGATCCCGAGGGCGAGGACAGGCGCGCCTTCCACTACGTCGACGGCGCGTGGACGCGCGTCGAGAACGCCTGTGTCGGGGAGGTCATCTGATGGCGGGCGGGATCCTGACCGGTTCCGGTCTCGACGAGCTGGTGCGCCAGATCGAGGAGCTCCGGACGAGGCGCTACGAGGGGGCGTTCGACGAGGGCCTTGAGGCAGGTACGCCGCTGGGCGAGGCCGGTGCCTACGCTCAGATGGTCGCCGTCTGCGAGGACGTCCTCTGGCTCTACGGGGTGTACGGGGACGGCGAGCCGGTGGACGTGCTCGGCATCGATCGGATCGTGGAGGACCTCCCCAGGATCAGGGAGGGACGTCGGGCCCTCGTGATCCCCCGCGACCCGGAGACGCCCTGGCACGATGCGGGGGTCATCGTCCGCTACGGCCTGCGTGTCGACATGCTGGCGGCCGAGACGGGGCCCGAGGGGCAGCGCATGTGGCGCCTGCTGACACACGAGCAGACGTGGATCAAGTTCCGCGACGACGACGGGCGGACCCACTACATCCAGGTCCGCGGGCTCCCGCCGGTCCAGCAGGCCGCGCGGCACGCGTACGAGGCCGAGGTGCGCGAAGCGGAGGCGGTCGCGGCGGCGCTGAGGTCGGCGCGGCCACGCGGGCGGGTTGCCCGGTCGTACTTGGAACTCGACGCCGCTGTTGAGCCCCTTCTGCGCAAGCTGCTGGTGCTCGATCCGGACGCCCTCGTGGGGCACGCCCTCGTCAGGATCGGCGCGTTGCCGCCCGAGTTCCGCACGGCGCGGGTCGACGCGGCGGTCCCGACGCTCGCGGCGCACCACCGCCACGCCGGGTTCGACGTCGCGACGTGCTTGCACTGGCTCCGGGTGATCCGCCGCCGGGTGGCCGCGGTCGAGGCGGCGGGGCCCAAACCGCCCCCCTCCGACGATGCCGATGCCCTCGGTAGCCTCGCGTGGTGAGGCGCCGGATCCTCCCGGGCACGCGCCGAGGCTGCGCGTTCCACCGAACACCCTCCCGGGCACGCGCCGAGGCTGCGCGTTCCACCGAACACAAGGACACCTGACCATGGCCACCAAGAAGAAGCCCGCCCCGACCCCGTCCGCTCCCCTGTCGATCACGTTCGACATGAGCATCACCGAGGCCCACAGCCTCGATCGCTGCGTGATCAAGCATGGGCATCTGGTGACGGCCAGTCCGCCGTTCACGGCGAGGGATGACGGGGACTCCCACCTCTCCCGCGATCCGGAGGACGAGTTCCTGGGGGAGATCCTCGGCGTCGAGGAGGGGCGGCTCCTGCTCTTCCGCCGGCGGGACCCGGACGCATGCCCGGCCCATTTCGGATGGCGGCCGACCTTGGGGCGGCAGTACATCGTCTTTCGGTTTTCGGAATCCGACGACGGCGATGCGTCGGCGGAGCTCCTCGCGGACGATAGCGCCGAGGCCGTCGATGACGCGATGCGGCAGATCTACCGCCGGTACCGCCCGAACCGGACCTACACGCGGACGGCCGAAACGCTGGGACTTCGAGCATGTCCCAGTAACCATCCCCCGCCGTGTTAACCGCAGCCTCTATTTGCCGTTGCAGTCGAAGCCCCCTCGATTCAGAATCGCACCATGCTCAATTCGAAGCCCACATTCGTCCTTCACGCCGGCCCGTTCGACTTCTCGGACGGCGCCCGCGACGAGGCCTCCATGGCCGGTACGGACACGCTGATGTCGCTCGACGTCGCCGCGTGGGCCCCCGAGCTAGCGGACGCCCTGGGCTTCCCGACCTTCTCCACCGCGCAGCTGCGGGCCGCGACGCGTGCCCCGGATCCTCATCGACTGAAATCGATGCAGCCCGGACACGCGATCTACACGACCCGCCAATACCTGCTCGACTGGAGAAATACGTGGCTCGCCCCAAGCAACCCTCCCGCCTTGTCTTCGACCGGAAGCGACAGGTCTGGGCAATCGCAGACTTCATCGATGGCGAGCGCTACAAGCGCAGAACACGACACGGCCTTGCAGCTCGCGGCGCGGCTCAAGAGGAGCTCGCGCTCCACATCGCGGAGCAAGGGCGCCTAGCCCGAGAGCGGCTCATGGCCTCGCCGGATCACGACGACCCGGCGAATTCCAACCCCCGCCTGGTGTCCGTCGCCGCTTGCTTGACGTTCTACGGCGCCCGCATGGAGGGCACGAAGAATGCCGCCTTGGTCGGCCAGCACATCGTCCACCTACTTCGCATCCTGAGGGGCCTGACGCTGGCGCAGATCCGTGGATCGACGTGCCGCGACTACGTCGAGAAGCGGACGAGCGAGCGCTACACGAAGCCCGGCTGGAAGATCTCGAAGCCGATCTCGACGTCGACGGCCCGGCGCGAGCTCGGGACCCTGTCGGCCGCCATCAACGCCTGGCATCGGGAGTACAACCTCTCGTCGGTTCCGGTGCTCGAACTGCCCAAGGCCTCGAAGGGCCATCCGGACTGGCTGACCGAATCGGAGTTCGAGCGCCTCCTGAAGGCGGCCTCCGGGTTCCGCTGGTTCTCCTCAGACATCGCCACGCGCGAGCCGTACTGGCAGCCGATCGAGGGCCTGCGCCACGAGCCCGGCGACCAGCTGGTGCGGTTCCTCCAGATCGCGTTCTACTCGGGCACCCGGAGCGCGGCCGTCCTCGACCTGCGCTGGCGCAAGCACAAGGTCGCCGGGTACGTGGACTTCCCGACGGTGACGATGTTCCGCGAGGGCCCCGAGGCGCCGGCATCCCGCAAGAGGCAGCCCCCGTGCCGGATCCACGATCGCCTGCTCCCGCTCCTCAAGGAGTGGCGCGAGGAGGACCTGGCGGCCGGCGTGTCGCGCGTCGTCCATCGGAACGGTGCCGCCGTGAAGCGGGTCAGCAAGGGGTTCAGGATGGCCGCGATCCGGGCCTGCCTGGACCGGCGCGACATCGACGGGACGCACCGCGTCACCGACCTGTCGGCCGGCCTCGCCGCCGACCTGCCCGAGGAGGAGGAGGGCTACCTCTCGGAGGAGGCCGAGGGCGACGCCGACGAGATGGGTTGGCCGACGCCGCACATCCTCCGGCACTCCAGGGCAACGATCATGCTCCGCGCCGGCGTGCCTCCGGTGGAGGTGAGCGAGTACCTCGGCATGTCGCTGGCCATGGTCCTCAAGGTCTACGGCCACACGTCGAGCGCCTACCAGAAGGCGGCTGCGGCGGCCTAACGCGGAGCTTTATTTTTTACAAGCACCCCTTGCTTTCGGCCCCGTTGCTTGTATATTTACAAGCAACGGGGAGACGGTCTCCCCGAGGGAACCGCACCGATGTCCAAACTCACCGCCGCCAACGTCGCCCACAACCAGGCCGTCGAGCACGCCCTGAACGAAATCATCACCCAGTCCGACCTCGACACCGCGCTCGCCGAGATCGCGGCCCTCTCCGCCCCCACCGAGACCGCCACGGTCGACCTCGACGACCTCGGCTCCGATGCGATCGCGGTGCTGGGCGACGGCTCGGTCCTCTGCTGGGGCAATGAGCACAGGATCAACGGCCGCACGTACCGCGACATCGTCGTCGCCGGCGGCGCCGAGGACGGCCATGGCGTCATGAACGCCGAGCTCCAGGCCGAGATCTGGGAGGACTCCCAGGTCTGCGCCGACTGAGGGCGCGGACCGGCCGGGGGATCGCCCCCCGGCCTCAGGCGAGAACCCTACCCCCCAGCACAGAGGATCCGGACATGGCCAGGATGGTGGACTTCGACAACGACGGCGTGGACTTCGACGACGGCCTGCGCCTGACGACCGAGGGCGAGTTCAGGTTCGACGGCAATTGGATCGTCCGGGTCGGCGTCTACCGCCGCTACCAGGGCGAGCGGGACTTCGAGCGCGAGGCGACCGTGCACGTGCGCACCGGCCTGACGGCCCGCACGATCGAGGCCTCCGTGCTGCGCAAGCGCGCCGAGCGCCGCCTCTCCGGCGACTGAGGCCCGCCCCTCGGGAGGGGTGTGAGACCTCCCGATCCCGGGCCTCAGGACCGAACCCAGCCCTTCCGGAAGGACCACACCCATGAAAGCTGTCATCCCCGCCATCGAGGCCGTGCTCGCCGCGTCCCCGTCCCGGGACGAGGACGCGACCGTCTACGCCATGTTCGGCGCCCTCGGCACGATCGACGCCGAGGGTCGGGCCGCCGCCAAACGCGCCTTCCCGGAGCACCCCGCCGTTGCCGCGATCCTCACGTTCGACTTCTGCACCTCCGACGACCACGCTACCGTCGCCGCCGCCCTGGAGCCGCACGCCGCCGCGGCACCGACGCTGCGCCAGTCGACCGAGGACGACGAGTGGACGGCCGCTGAGAGGGCCGTCTACGCCGCCAGGACCTTCGTCGGAGAGGTAGCTCGGATGACCGGCCACGGACGCGCCGGCCACGACCGCTGGGAGGCACGCGAGCACTTGATTGCGACTCTGCGAAACCTGCAGGTGCGCCATCTTGAGGAGGTCGCGTGCGATCTCATCGGCCAGTTCCCCGGGTACGACGTCCGCGGTCAGGGGTGGTGGGCGTGGGGCGCGCCGGGAGGCATGAGCATCCAAGTCCGCGTGGGTGGCAGGCCGATCCTCTCGCTCCCCGGAGACGTCACGCGCCGCGAGGTCGAGATGGCGATCCTCGGCTGGAAGGCCGGCAACGACCAGGGCCTGCACGAGGGCGCCGAGCGCATCCGCCGGGGGATCAAAAACCTCCTCGAAGTCGAGGCCGCCTGAAGCCTGCACCTCCACCGGCCCCCCATCACGGGGCGGCCGGTGTAGAATTGAAACGCCCGTCCTGCGCAGGAGCCCGCACCGTGTCCTTCGATTTCCCCAAGCCGATCCGCGAGGCCAAGGTCGACCTCTCGGGTTTGACCGAGGCTCAAATCCTCATCCGACGGGGCGTCATCAGCCTCGGCGAGCGAGCCTTCGGGCCGCGCTGGCAGAGCTTCTTCGCGACGGCGCTCTCGGAAGTTGCGGGCCGGCGCATCACCCAGGCGCAGGTGTCGCAGTGGATTTCGGGCTCCCGCCCCGTGCCCGATGCCCTGTTCGAGCCCACTCGGCGTCTCGCGATCCGAGCGGCCGAGGACCTGGAACGCCGCGCGGCCGAGATCCGGATGGAGTGGGCCCCGGCGGCGCCGGAGGAGGACAAAGCCGACCTCGCGACACTGGCCTGAGGGCGGGCCCTGCGTCGGAAGGACCAGGGACTAGACAAGCGTAGTCGAAAGTCGATATAGGGGGCTATGTCGACTTTCGAGGTACACCATGGCTGAGGACGTCCGGCTCTCCGACACGACCCTGCGCGCGCTCAAGTTCCTGCTCTCGGCTCCCCTTGAGGGGAGGTCGGGCGCGGAGATCAGCAAGTCCGCCCGCATCGGGTCGGGGACGATGTACCCCATGCTCGCCCGGCTGGAGACCGCCGGCTGGGTCGAGGGGAAGTGGGAGGAGGTGGAACCGAGCGAGGCCGGGAGGCCGAGGCGACGGTTCTACACGCTGACGATGGCAGGGCGCGCCCGGGCCCGTGCCGCGTTCGCCGAGTACCAGGTCGCGCCGGAAGGAGCCCTCGCATGGAACTCCTGATCGGGCTGCTCATGAACATCCTGGGCGCGGACCTCTACGACCGCTGCCCGAGGCTCGCCCGCTTCCTCATCCGCAAGGCGGCCGCCCGGCTGCCGGAGGGCAAGCGGGAGTCCTACGCCGAGGAGTGGTCATCGCACCTCGCCGACTGCGACACCAAGCTCGATCAGCTCCGGCATGCTCTCGGCTGCTGGTGGAGCGTCGGCGGGATCCTGAGGACCGAGCCGCAGCCAAAGCGGGCTTACAGCCTCGACGCGCTCATCCTCGGCTCCGGCCTCATGCTGGTCGGATCCACCGCGGAGGCGATCATGTCCGCGATGGCCGGCGCGCCCTGGCTGTACCTGGTGAGCTACCTGTTCCAGATCCTGCCGGGAGCCTTCGTCGTCGTCCTGGGGATCCGGATGCGTCTGAAGGATGGGCGGTACGTGTATATCTGACGCCCGGAGCGGGGTCCCGGAATGGCCCCGCAATTACGAAATCCGGCCCGCATGGCCGTGCATGGCGCTCGATCCAATCGAACGGCGTTGCATGGGAATTGACGGGCCGGACGCCGGTCCCTAGGAAAGTTGCGGCGGGGTGAGAGCCTTGCCAAGGTTGGGGTCGAGGGTTCGAATCCCTTCGCCCGCTCCAGTTTTTCCAACCAGTCGAACGATCGCAAGGCCGCCTCCGTGCGGCCTTTGTCGTTTCTGATCGTCCGCGAAGCGGCGACGGACGAGCCGCTTCAGGCGTCGCGGATTGATGCACGGGTTCGGCCCGTGGGCTGCGACAGCGCCGCGCGATGACCCCGGCCAGCCATGCCGGCGGTCGGCCGAGGACAAAATAGCCGGTTCCGGCAGCTATCTGACCGGACGCGCTCTGGTGACGACCGGCATCAACCGGTCGTCCGGCCGCATCACACCCGTCAGGCCCGCCGCAACAGGCTCGGCGAGCGGAAATCCGAGCCGCGGCTCTGGGAGGTACGCAGCACCGACATCCGCTGTTCCCCCTGCCGGATCTGCTCGATCAGCTGAGGCTTGGCGTAATAATAGCCCTGCGCACAGCGGATCTGCGTGGCGCCCAGCAAGTAGGCGACCTCCTCGAAGGTCTCGACCCCTTCGGCGACCACCGACATGCCGAGGGCCATCCCGAGCGATTCGATCGCCTTAAGGACGATCTGGCTGCGGGGCCGCTTGTCGATATCGGTGATGAAGGACCGGTCGATCTTCAGTTCATCCGCTGTGATTTCCGCCAGCGCCGCCAGCGAGGAATAGCCGACTCCGAAATCGTCGATCGACACCCGGGCCCCGATGGCGCGGATGCGCGGCAGAACCTCGCGCTGAAAGCTGCCCTTGGTGAAGAAGGCCTCCTCGGTCAGTTCCAGCACGAAGCGCCGGGCCATGCCCGTCGCCCCGAGCGCGTCGCAGAAAGCCGACATGAACGGCACGTCGCAGGCCTGCTTGGCGGCGATGTTGAGGCTCACGGTGACATCCGGCCCGAACACCTCGTCGATGTCCGGCATGGTCTGCACGGTCTCGGTCAGCACCTGCAGGGTGATCTCGTTGATGAGACCGAGTTCGATCGCCAACTCGATGAAATCGCCGGGAGCCTGGATCATCCCGAGCTCGTCCCGCCAGCGCAGCAGGACCTCGACGCCCATCACGGCGTGCGTCCGCATGTCGACCTTCGGCTGGAAGGCGCAGCAGAAGCACCGGTCGCGGATCGCGAGACGCAGGCGCTGCTCCACGGCCATGCGGGCCGTGGCGGCGTGGCTCATCGTCTCCTCGAAGACGCTGACGCCGCCCTTCACGCCACCCTTGACCCGATACATCGCATTGTCGGCCTGCCGCCGCAGGATCTCGTAGGTCGTGCCGTGTTCCGGAAACAGGCTCAGGCCCATCGACGCCGAGGCAAAGATCTCGTGGTCGTCGATGAAGAACGGCTGCTTCAGGCGGTCCGAGATGTCGAGCACCGAAGCCAGGGTGGCGTCCCGATCGGCCACCGGGCTGAGCAGCAGCACGAATTCGTCGCCGCCGATCCGGGCGAGCATGTCGCTCGGGCGCAGCGTGCCGCGGATACGGTCAGCCACCTTGCGCAGCAGGGCGTCGCCCGCGGCGTGGCTGTAATAGTCATTGATGTGCTTGAAATTGTCGAGATCGATGAAGGCCAGGGCGAAGCGGTCGTCCGGGCCGGCTTCGATGATGAGTTCCTCGATGCTCTGCTCGAACATCGTCCGGTTGGGCAGTCCGGTCAGCGCGTCGATGAAGGCCCGCGCGATGAGATCGCGCTGCATGCCGTGATGGTGCGTGACATCCGTGAGGGTGGTGAGCGTGTAGGTGTCCGCCTCGGTGGCGACCGCCTGTGCCTGCGCCTCGACCACGAGATCGCCGATCTCCGCGATGATCGCGGCGTCGGGGCTGTCGAAGGCGTTGGCCGAGAGGTCGTCGATCGCCCGCGATCCCAGAGCACGGGCGGCGTCGTTGGCCAGGATGCAGAGCCCTCGCTCGTCGTGGACCACGACGCCGACCGGAAGCGCCTGAATGGCGGCTTCCAGCAGGCTCTGGCGATGTCGGGGCGCGGACGTGCTCACGTCAGCCCTGCTGCCAGAGCGTCTTGGGCGCACGCAGGCCCGACTCGGCCGCGGCGTCGGCCCCCTCAAGGGGGCGACGGAGCAGGCGACGGTGCACTTGGTCGAGTGCCGCGCCGTTGCTGCCCTCGGCACTCGGTTCCCGGGCCAGGCGGGGGCTCGCGGACTGGTCCGCCGAATCGAGCCCGCTGGCCTTGCTCATGGTGGCCCCCCGCCAGCGCTCGACCACCGCGCCCACGAAGGCCGCGCCGGCGATCGCGTCGCCGTGGTCGGAGGCGCGCCCGCTCATGTCGTTGCGCGGCTGGCGCTCCGGGGGCAGGGCGGCGAACTTCATCCGCACCGGCATCGGCACACCCTCGCCGAAGGCGATCACCTCGCCGGTCCCGAGCGACGGCACGAAGGTGAGCAGGTTCACCGCGTCGGAGACCGCCGCGGCCAGGAAAGCCTGGTCGCGATCGTTGGTCATCCGCATGGCGAAGAGCGTGCTGCACTGGGACATGATCGTCGGATCGAGTTCCGCAGGCCGTTGGGTGACGAGGCCCAGATAGACGCCGTGCTTGCGGCCCTCGCGGGCGATCCGCGAGAGAGCCCGGCGGGTCGGGGTGAAGCCGACCGAACGGTCGGCGGACGCGTAGCGGTGAGCCTCCTCGCACACGAACAGCAGCGGGATCGCACCTTCGCTCCAGATGCCGAATTCGAAGGCCAAGCGGCACAGGACGCAGACGACGGCATCGACCACCTCCATGGGGAGCCCGGCGAGCTGCATGATCGTCATCGGGCGCCCGTCCGGATCGAGCCGGAACAGGTGGGCCAGGATCTCACCCATCATGTCGCCGCCGACATTGGCGTTCTCGAACATGAAGCCGTAGCGCGGATCGTTGCGGATCGCCTCGATGCGCGTGATCAGGCGGTGGTAGTGCATCCGCCCGACGCGGTTCTCCAGGCGCCCCATCCGCTCGTCGATCAGGGCGATCAGATCCTGAAGCATGTAGGGGACCGGCGTATCGACGGTGTAGCCGGAGCTCTTGCCGATGGTACGCTTGACGATCTGCCTGTCGCTGGCCTCCTTGTACTGCGCGTACTTGCTTTTCGCCAGCGGGATGACTTCCGCCAGGATCTCGATTTCCTCATCGATCGGTGAGCGGCCGCCGTAGATGACGTCGGCGATTTCTTCGAGATTGAACAGCCAGAAGGGCAGCTTGAGATTGCGCGGGCTGATGACGCTCGCATGCTCTTCGAAGCAGGCCGCGTATTCGTTGTGAACGTCCAGCAGGAAGATGCGCACTGCCTGCTGGGACCGCATCACCTGGTCGAGGATCACGGCAACGCCGCTCGACTTGCCGACGCCGGTGGTGCCGAGCACCGCGAAGTGTTTCGTGAGCAGATCCTCGACCTTGATGCAGGCCGGCGTGTCCGGATCCTGGTACAGCGCCCCCACGGTGGCCATGTTCGCCGATGAGACCTGATAGAGGATCCGCAGATCGCCCGCAGGCAGCAGATCGACCGCATCCCCGATGGCGGGGTAGCAGGTCACGCCCCGGCGAAACCGCTTGGTCCCATTATCCGACAGGATCTCCCCGAGGAGATCGATGCTCGCATAGGCGCCCCGTTGCCCGGACCGATCACCACCCGACGAGAGCGTCGTGATGATCCCGATCAGGAGCGCGGCGCCGGCCTCGATCCGTACGAAATTGCCGACGGTCGCCCGCACGTGCGGCCGGCCGTTCTGCCCGGCGAGTTCGAGATGAACCTTCGAACCCTCGATCGACGTAACCGAACCCATCTGCGCCGCCGGAACCTCGTCCCGGTCCATGCCGTCACCGTTCACCATCGCGTGTGCTCGAACCTGCCAATCAAACGTGACGCTATGGTGGGATCGGCCGATTAAGAATCAGACAAAGACCGCAATGCAGTGGATCGATGATTAATCAATTCTTCCACAAATACACAGCCACCTGTACGATATAATACTAGTACGGGTATGCATGGCGAGGCGCCCCGCGGGAGCCGCATACACTGGGTGTATCTTCAGAAGAAATTTACACGCAGAGATTGTGTCGCTGGCCCGCAAGATCCGGCAAGCAAAGCCTCAGCGGTGGCAGTTGCGCGGTCGCCTATCGTGGATCGAGGGCAATGCTTGAGAGTGAGGACCCGTGCTCGGTCATGCAGCCCGGGCACGAGCAGCTTTCAGGATGTCGGCGTTCTCAAGCTCCCCGGGGGCGAAGGATGGCCTAATCGCCCGAGGCGTCATTGAAATGCTCGCGCTTCCAGCACTCGCCCGAGATGCGCGCGCCGTTCAAGGTCACGAACGCGTAAGGCGAAGCTTCCACGACGGCGCCGCCCCGCGTGCGGATGACCCAGCGGTAGCCCTCCGAGCAGGGTACGATTTCGACGGTGTGGGTCGGTGAAGCGTGCATCGACATGCTGCGTTAACGCGCCCGGTGACTCTTCCGCTCCAAAAACACGATGCACTAGGTTACCGACATGCGCCGCGTCGCGTTCGCGTTGGGTGGCGACCTGTCTTGGGAACGCGCGATGCCCTATCCCGTTCGAACGGTCGGGAGGGCCAACCTGCCCCCCGTGAAGGAGCAAGAACACGGCATGGCGATCAAAGCCTTGAATGATCGGAAGAAGCTCTCGAACGACTTCAACGAGGCCAACGACGCCTTTATCGACGAGGTTCTGAGCGCCCTCCAGTCCGACAAGATCCCTCTGGATCTGGCCCGCGCCTATCTCGCCCATCCCGTCGCGATGATGCACACGGACGGGGCCCAGGCGGTGGCCGATTATCTCGAACGCATGCTGGCACAGCGGCCCCATATCGATTGGATGCCTGGGAATTGACCGGCACGAGTTTCGGAAAGGAAGCGCGGATGACCGCCGACGAAATACAGGATCTCAATCGTGCCCGCGCGTCGCTGGCACGCCAGCGGAATGCCATCGCCCGCAGGATCGGCGGCCTCGACGTGGCGCCGATCTCCATGTCCGAGGACCTGACCCGGACCCTCGTGGCCATCGAGGCCGTGGACCGCGCCCTCGTGGAGGCCGGCCAGCCGCACGTCGATATCGGCCCGGCGCCCGACGCGTAGCCGATCGAAGCCGGGGGCGACATCCGGACGGACACCCCATTGCGTGATCTCTTGCGCCCTGCTCCTGCACGGGCGTAGAGGCTCGCCTGCCTGGAGGAGACACGACGATGACCGACCGCCTGCCCGGCTTCAACACGCTGGCAATCCACGCGGGCGCCGCACCCGACGCCGCCACGGGCGCGCGGGCAACGCCGATTTATCAGACCACGAGCTTCGTGTTCGACGACGTCGATCACGCTGCTTCGCTGTTCGGTCTTCAGGCGTTCGGCAACATCTACACGCGGATCACCAACCCGACCAACGCCGTGCTGGAGGAGCGTATCGCCGCCCTCGAAGGTGGAACAGCCGCCCTCGCTGTCGCGTCGGGTCACGCGGCCGAATTCCTGACCATGCACGCCCTGATGCAGCCGGGCGACGAGTTCGTGGCCTCGAACAAGCTCTACGGCGGCTCGATCAACCAGTTCAATCACGCGTACAAGAACTTCGGCTGGTCGGTGGCCTGGGCCGAGAACGACGATCCGGCCTCGTTCGATGCGGCAATCACCCCGCGCACCAAGGCGATCTTCTGCGAGTCGATCGCCAATCCGGGCGGCGTCATCACCGACATCGCGGCGCTGTCGCAGATCGCCAAGAAGCACAACATCCCGCTCGTCGTCGACAACACCATGGCGACGCCGTACCTGATCCGGCCCTTCGAGCACGGGGCCGACATCATCGTCCATTCGGCCACCAAATTCCTCGGCGGACACGGCAATTCGATCGGCGGCCTGATCGTCGACGGCGGCACGTTCCAATGGGCCGGCGATGCCCGCTACCCGATGATGAGCGGGCCGCGGCCGGAATATTCCGGGATGGTGCTCGCCGAGACGTTCGGCAATTTCGGCTTCGCCATTGCCTGCCGGGTGCTGGGCCTGCGCGACCTCGGGCCGGCGCTGTCGCCCTTCAACGCCTTCCTGATCCTCAACGGCATCGAGACCCTGCCGCTGCGGATGCAGCGCCATTCCGACAACGCCCTGACGGTCGCCAAGCACTTGGTCCAGCACCCGGCGGTCTCGTGGGTGAGCTACCCGGGGTTGGAAACCGACCGCTACCACCAGCTGGCCAAGCGCTACACGCCGAACGGCGCCGGGGCGGTCTTCACCTTCGGCCTGAAGGGTGGCTACGAGGCGGGCGTGAAGCTCGTCTCCAATCTCCAGCTGTTCTCGCACCTGGCCAATATCGGCGACACGCGCTCGCTGATCATCCATCCGGCCTCGACGACCCACCGCCAACTCACGGACGCACAGAAGACCGCCGCGGGGGCTGGACCGGATGTGGTGCGGCTGTCGATCGGCCTGGAGGATCCGGCGGATCTGATCGAGGATCTGGATGGCGCGCTCACGGCCTGAGCGCGCCATCGAATTCGACGAACGGGCTGCCGGACGCGCGTCCGCGAGGACATGCCGCCTCGGTCTTATGGTTTTCGGGCGATCGCAGCGTTATCGTGGGCTGCGCGTCCTGACGCTGTCACGATGCCGAATGCCGTGATCGAGACCGACCTTGATCCCGTCACGCGGGAAGAGGCTGCTGCCCTTCTGGCCGGCCCGGGTCTCACGGTGTCCGATGCCGTACGGCTGCTGATGACGCGGGTCGCTCGCGAGAAGGCGCTGCCGTTCGAGCCACTCGCGCCGAACGAAACGACAATCGCCGCGATGCGTGAAGCGCGACGGGCGGGGCTACCGCGTTTCGACGTCGTGGCCTCTCTGATGGCCGCCCTCGATGCGGACGATTGAGCACGCCGGCCAGTTCAAGCGCGATGTCAAACGAGAGCCGAAGGGGCGCCACCGCGCAACGCTCACGGCCGATCTTGCGGCCGTCTTGGAACGCATAGCGTCCGATCTGCCCCTCGAAGCACGGTACCGGGACCGTACCCTGATCGGAGATTGGCATGACCATCGGGACTGCCACACCAAGCCGGATCTCGTTCTGATCTACCGACTTCCCGATCCCGCGACGATCCAGCTGGCCCGCCTCGGATCGCACGCCGAAGACCGGACCAGTCGCGACGCGTTCGTTCACGCATGGACGATGCGTGCCTCGTTCCGGATGCAGCACCCGGAACGAGGCCGTTGTCGATACCAACACGTCGACGTCAGAACGCCTCCGCCTCCAGAGCCATGGTGCTCTCTGCGCCGGCCTTGATCCGCGTCAGCCGCAGGCTCGTCTCCGGCAGCATCCGCTCCATGAAGAACCGGCCGCCCGTGAGCTTCGATTCCCAGCGCGGGGAGGGCGCCTCGGTCTGCTTGATCAGCGCCGCCTTGGCGATCCGGCCCCACATGTAGCCCAGGGCGACCAGCCCGAAGAGGTGCATGAAGTCGGTCGCGCCGGCGCCGGCATTGTCGGGTTTGCTGAACGCGTTCTGCATCAGCCACATCACGGCACCTTGGAGATCGTTCAGCCCGGCCTGGAGTGGCTTGACGAACGGTGCCATGGCGGGGTCCTCGCCGTGATCCTTCACGAAGGCCTGGACCTCGCCCAGGAAGGCCATCATCGCCCGGCCGCCGTCCTTCGGCAGCTTGCGGCCGATCAGGTCCATGGCCTGGATTCCGTTGGCGCCCTCGTAGATCATGGCGATGCGGGCATCGCGCACGAACTGCGACATGCCCCATTCCTCGATGTAGCCGTGCCCGCCCAACAGCTGCTGGGCCTCGACGGCGTTGGCGAAGCCGCGATCGGTGAAGACGCCCTTCACCACCGGCGTCATCAGGCCGAGATAGTCGTCGGCCGCCTGGCGCTCCTTGGCATCCTCCGAGCGGTGCAGGATGTCGGCCTGAAGCGCCGTCCAGAGCATCAGGGCGCGGGCCGCCTCGTTGAAGGCGCGGATCTGCAGCAGCGTCCGGCGCACGTCCGGGTGCACGATGATCGGATCGGCGACCTTCTCGGGCGCCTTGGCGCCGGTCAGCGCGCGGCCCTGGAGCCGGTCCCGCGCGTAGGCGGCGGCGTTCTGGTAGGCGACCTCGGACTGCCCGAGGCCCTGAACGCCCACGGCGAGCCGCGCCTCGTTCATCATCACGAACATGGCGTTGAGGCCGCGATTCTCCTGGCCGACGAGCCAGCCGGTCGCGCCATCGTAGTTCATGACACAGGTGGCGTTCCCGTGGATGCCCATCTTGTGCTCCAGGGAGCCGCAGGACACGCCGTTGCGGGCGCCGAGCGACCCGTCGGCCTGCACGAGGACCTTCGGCACCACGAACAGCGAGATGCCCTTGGTGCCGGCGGGCGCGCCTTCGATTCGCGCGATGACGAGGTGGATGATGTTTTCCGCCAAGTCGTGCTCGCCGGCCGAGATGAAGATCTTGGTGCCGGTGAGGCGGTAGGAGCCGTCGCCGTTCGGCACAGCCTTGGTCTTCAGGAGGCCGAGATCCGTGCCGCAATGCGGCTCGGTCAGGTTCATGGTGCCGGTCCAGGCGCCCTCGACCATCTTGGGCAGGTACGTCGCCTTCTGTTCGTCGGTGCCGTGCACCAGCAGGGCTGCCATCGCGCCCTGCGTCAGGCCCGGATACATGCCGAACGCCAGATTCGCGCCTGAGGCGAATTCCTGAATTGCCGTGTTGAGCGTGTGCGGCAGCCCCTGGCCTCCGAACGCCTCGGGGACGGAGAGACCCATCCAGCCGCCGCTGGCATAGGTGTCGTAGGCGGCCTTGAAGCCGGTCGGCGTGCGCACGCGGCCATCGGCCTCCCGGCGGCAGCCCTCGAGATCGCCCGTCCGGTTAAGCGGCGCGAGCACCTCCTCGGCGAGCTTGCCGCCTTCGCGCAGGACCGCCTCGACGACATCGGGCGATGCGTCGGCGAAGCCCGCCAGATTGGCCCGCGCGTGAAAGCCCAGCACGTCGGAGAGCAGGAACAGCGTATCGTCGACCGGAGCACGGTACTGCGGCATCGTGAGGCTTCCCCCGTCTGCGCGGATCTCTCGGCGCGATCCGCTTTCAGCAGCGCATGTAACCGCCCGGCCACTGTGGGAGCAACGGCTTAGTCCTGCCGCGTGGTGACACGCGTCACGACCTGCGGCGTCTTGAACGCCACGATGATTACCGGCTCAGCACAGCCTTAACCTCGTGTTTACCAAGAAAGTTAATGATCACATTCGAACGACCCGGGGCGTGATCCGCGGATACCCATTTGGGGAACTGCCGCGCACCAGGCTGGACCGCGAACGCTGCCGACCACAGGCCCCCGATGACCCGCACCGCGATGCCGCAGCTCGACAGTTTCGATCCCGAGGTGCTCGACGCCGCCCGCGACGTCGCCGCCCGGGCGGGTGTCCCGCTCGAGACCTGGATCGCCTCGGTCGTCCCGCAAACGCAGCCCGGTCTGTCCGGAAACCGCAATCAGCGTCGCCGCCTCCGTGCCGAGCAGCTCGATCGGCCCGTCACCCGGCCGGAGGCTGCGGTCCGCACCGAATCAAGCATCGACCAGATCGGCGCCCGCCAGAGGGATCTCCCGACCGAGGCGCGTCCGCTGGAGCGCCCGGCGCCCATCGCCGAGACCTATGGCGAAGGTTTCGCCGCGCTGATGAATCGTCTCGACGGTCTCGACCGGACCCTGGATGCGGACCGGCGCGAAGCGCAGATCGCCGAGGCGCAGCGCTTGGCCGAGATCGAAGCCCGGATCGAGCGCGCTCTGCAGGCCGCCCCGGTCCAGCAGGTCACCGAGCGGCTCGGGGATATCGAGCGCCGCATGTCGCAGCTCGGCGAGCAGGTCGCCGCGCGCCAGCCCGGCCGACGTGTGCGCCCGGCGCCCGCCGATATCCGCAGCGCGGTCTTGGACATCCGCCAGCGCCAGCGGGAGCTGTCGCAGGAGGCCGCCGGCGACGCCGTTCCGCTGGCCGCCGATGGCGGTGTGGTCGCAAGCATGCGCCAGGATTTGGCCCGCCGCCTGGAGGCGCGCACCGAGGACGCCGCCGCGACATCGGTCGCCCTCGCGGAGCTTCAGGTTGAAACCCTCCGCCTGCGCCAGGCCATCGATCGGCTGGCCACGAGCCGCGATCTCGGGGCCCTGGAGCAGGCCGTCACCGCGCTGACGAACGGCCTGGAGCGTGCGCAGATCGGCACCGATCTCACCGCGATCGCGACACCGATCGCCGAGATCCGGCATCAGGTCGAGCGCTTGGCCGAAGAGGTCGCCGAGAATGTCCACGCCCGGATGGCGGAGGATGTCCGCCGCTTGGCCGCCCGTCTCGACGATGTCGCGGCGGCCGGTCCGACGGATCCCGAGGGTCAGACCCTGGCCGGGCTGTTCACGGAACTCGACGAGATCCGGCAGCTGATCACCACGCTCGCCGATCCGGAGCGGATCCAGACTCTCGCGAACAGCCTTCAGGTCGTCAGCGCCCAGGTGGTGCAGCTGCAACGCATCGGCGCCGGCCCGGATCTGCGCCCGATGCTGGAGGAGATCCGCGGCGACGTGACGTTTGCCGCGCCCGCGGCGCTCGCCGAGAAGATTCAGGCGCTGGCCGAGAAGGTCGATCACCTCTGCGCGCTGCAGGACCAGGCGGAGCCGGTCGGCGCGGTCGTTCACGCCCAGCCCAACGAGATGGCCTCCATCCAGGCCATGCTCCACACGCTGGCCGAGAAGGTGGACGAAGCCGGCGAGCACGAGGGCCTCGACGCCCTCGAGAAGCAGGTCATGACCCTGGCCGACTGGCTGGATGCGCCCAAGGGCGGCGATCCGGCCTTGGCCGGGCTCGAGCGCACGATGGGCGATCTGCTCGCGCAGGTGGCCGCCCTCCGGGACGCGGCCCCGAGCGAGGCCGTGGTCGAACGCGCCGCCCGCAACGCGGTTGCGCAGACCCTGAGCGGTTCGGGGATCGCAGCGGATTCTGGCGAGATCGGCCTCCTGCGCGCGAGCCTCGCCGACATGCAGGCGCGGCAGGCGGCTTCAGACGCGCGCCTGGGTGCCACACTGGAGGGTGTCCAGACGGCCCTCGAACGCCTCCTCGTCCGGCTCGGCCCCACCGAGACGGCGGAGCCGCGGGTTCCGTCCCTCGACGATCGCCTGATGTCCTCGACAAGCCCGGAGGTGGCGCTTGCCGCCGCGGATCTGAACACGGCCGTCCGGATGGCCGGGGCCGACACCCCGTTGATCGCCGACGACCTTCTCGAGCCGGGAAGCGGGCGGCCGATCCGGGCGCCCCGCGGGAGCCGCGATTCGGCGAGCCGCCGGTCGGCCAAGGCTCCGCAGACCGAATCGGTCCGCGTCCGGCTGGATGCCGAGCCCGGGTCGGAAAGCGATATCAAGACCAGCTTCATTGCAGCCGCACGCCGCGCTGCGCAGGCCGCGCAGGCGGAACTGGCCGCCGAGGCGCCGATCGACCGCCGGGATTCCCGTGCCGCGAAGCCCGCGACCGCGCCGGCGATGGGCGAACCGGGCCGCCTCGGCCGGTTGCGGAGCGAGATCGACCGTCGGCGTCGGCCGCTGCTGCTCGGGCTCGCCGCGATCGTTTTGGCGCTCGGAGCCCTTCAGGCGGTCAAGCTGCGCGCCCCGGACGAGCCCCGCCCGGTCGTCGCCGCCAGCCAGGCCGGTCCCGTTGCCAGCGAGGCGGCCGGCGAACCCGCGAAGGCTGCGGCGGGATCCGAGACCGGCGCAGTCGTCAAGGAAGCGTTGAAGGACGTCCCGAAGGAGACCACCAAGGTTGCTGGAGCCGAAGCTTGGAAGGATGCTCCGGGTGCCAAGCCACCCGTGACCGATCCGACGACCACCCAGGCCCTCCCGAATCCGGTTCCCACCGAGGCGCGTGCGACCGCCGCGAAAGCCGCCCTGCCGCAGGTTTCGGGGATGAACACCCTGCAGGCCGAACTCGGCGGCGTGCCGCCAGGACTCGCCAAGATGAAGGCCGCCGCCCTCGACGGCGACGGCTCGGCGGTCTGGGATCTTGCCACCCGGGAAGCCGACGGCCGCGGCATGCCCCGCGACCTCGCCGTGGCCGCCAAGCTCTTTGAAAAGCTGGCCTCGGCGGGCTACGCGCCGGCGCAGTACAAGATCGCCGGCCAGTACGAGAAGGGCGCCGGCGTGGTCCGCGACCTTGACAAGGCCAAGCTCTGGTACGGCCGCGCCGCCGAGCAGGGCCATGCCCGGTCGATGCACAATCTCGCGGTGATCTTCGCCGAGAACCCCGCCGCCAACGGGAAGCCGGATTTCGCCTCCGCGGCCTCCTGGTTCCGTCAGGGTGCCGAGTACGGTGTCCGCGACAGCCAGTACAACCTCGGCGTCCTGTACGCCCGCGGCATGGGCCTGACGCAGGATCTGGTGCAATCCTACGCGTGGTTCGCCGCCGCTGCCGCCCAGGGCGACGAGGACGCGGCCAAGAAGCGCGACGACGTGGCCAACAAGCTGAGCACCGCCGAACTCGCCAGCGCGAAGTCCCTCGCGGGATCGTTCAAGCCGCGAAAGATTGACGCGGCCGTCAACGACCCGCCGAGCGTCAAAACAAGTGCCACTGCCCCGATGTCACTGCTCGGCGCTCCTGCACCCAGTTCCGTCGCGTTGACGGCCGCTCCGAAGCGGTCCTAGCGCAGATCAGCCGGAGCGCGGCCTCGGACAATCCGAGCTTGACCGCGCTCCCGCGATGCAGGAACGCTCCGACCGGGGCGGCGTCGGACCGCGGTTGGAACGCGTCGGTCGCCAGCCCATGCCGCTGCTCGGAGGATGGATGGCGCGCCGGAACACCGTCCCGATCGGCGCCGTCGTACTCGGCGTGGCGGGTCTCATTCCGTTCCTGGGATTTGCGGCCCTGGCGGTTTCGGGCAGCGACGGCGGCCTGAGCAGCCTCGGTTTGGCGCCGCGCACCATTCTGTCGGCCTACGGGGCGGTGATCGCCTCGTTCCTCGGCGGCATCCGGTGGGGCGCCGCCGCTGCGCGCAATGCCGGCAATGCCGATTACCTCGTGGCGATCATCCCGTCCCTGGTGGCCTGGGCCGCGATGGCTGCGCCGGCACCCTGGGACCTGCGCATCCTCGGCGTCCTCGTGCTCGCCTGGGGCCTGATCGACCAGGATCTGCACCGCCGCGGCCTCGTGCCGATCTGGCTCGGGCGGTTGCGGCTGCTCTTGTCAGGTGTCGCCGGCGCGGCATTGCTGGTGGCGGCCTGAGATTCAGCTTCGCGAGCCGCATCGATCGCGGACTGGTCGGACCTGAGAACGCACAGCCGGTGCGGGCGATGGTCTGTGTCGGGTGGATTGTGCCGGCCCTCTCCGGGTGGCTGATGCATCAGAGCCGACGTCGACCGAGCATCACGCCAACCCGTGACGGGACGCATCGACCGCGTCGAGCGCCTCGTTCCCAAGAAAGCCCAAGGCCAACGCCCGCGCAGCCGCGCCATGGCCCGCGTTTTAGCCGAATACGATAGGACTACGCGCAACGTTTTGGTGAGGCTCTGCTGGCATTATCGTTGCCTATAGACGCCTATAAGACTTAAGACTGGACCAGAACGATGCGGATCGTGTCAGGCAGCGCGGTCGAAGCCAGAACGATCCAGCTCTCGGAAGTTCTCGGCGCCCTGAGCCACGCCCTTGACCTTACGGAGGGTCAGCCCGTCGGCCATTGCGTGCGCGCGACATGGATCGGCTTCCACATCGGCCGAGAGCTAGGCCTGCCGGACCTGCAACTCTGGGAACTCTATCACACGGTGATGTTGAAAGACCTCGGGTGTTCCAGCAACGCCGCGCGCATCTGTGAACTTTATCTCTCCGATGATCTCAGCTTCAAGCGTGACTTCAAGACGGTGAGCGATAGCCTGCCCAAGGTGCTCGGCTTCGTGTTTTCTCACACAGGTTTGAAGGCGGGCCTCGCTGAACGCTTCCGGGCCGTGCTCAACATCCTGCAGAACGGCGGCACGATCGCCGACGACCTCATCCAGACCCGTTGCCAGCGCGGCGCGCAGATCGCCCGTCAGCTTCGCTTCCCGGCCAGCGTCTGCGAAGCCATCCACGCCCTGGACGAACATTGGAACGGCAGCGGGCGGCCAGACCGTCTCGCCGGCTCCGCGATTCCGCTCTACGCACGCGTGGCGCTTCTCGCCCAGGTGGTGGACGTGTTCCACACCGCAGCCGGCCCCGCGGCCGCGATTGCCGAGGTGCGGGCGCGCTCGGGCACATGGTTCGATCCTCAGGTCGTCGCCTGTTTCGAGGCAATCGCTTCCGAGCCCGGATTCTGGAACACCCTGGCCTCGGCTGAGGTCGAGGCGGCGGTGTTCGCGCTTGCGCCGACCAGCCCGATCGTGGTGGACGACGATTACCTCGATGACATCGCCCGTGCTTTTGCACAGATCATCGATGCCAAGAGTCCGTTCACCTCTGGCCACTCCGAGCGCGTCGCGGTCTACGCCGATATGATCGCTGCTGAACTCGGTTACCCGCCGGAACGACGCCGATGGCTCAAGCGGGCTGCGCTGCTTCACGATGTCGGTAAGCTCGGGGTCTCGAACGCGATCCTCGACAAGAACGGCAAGCTGGACGAGGCGGAATGGCGTGATATGCGCAACCACGCGTCTCTCTCCGAGACGATCCTGGCGCGCGTCGCGGTCTTCCACGAAATGGCCAGCATCGGTGGTGGTCACCATGAGCGGCTGGACGGTAAGGGCTATCCACGTGGGATAAGCGGCGGTGCGATCGGGCCCGAAACCCGCATCGTTTCGGTCGCCGATGTCTTCGACGCGCTGACCGCAGACCGGCCCTACCGCGCAGCGATGTCGCTTGAGAAGGCGCTTGGCATCATGCGCGCGGACCTTGGAGCGGCGTTCGATCCAGACTGCTTCGGGGCGCTGGAGCGGGCGCTCGCCGCCATCGAGGGTGATCTCGCCCGCGCGGCCTGAACCCCGCCCCGGCCGACCTGTCGACTATCGAACTGGGGCCATGTTGCCAGCACCGCCATGGGCAGCCTTGCCGTGGGGTGATGCTTCCCGCGACGCCAGGACGACGACCGTCCGCACCACCCATCCGCAGGCCGGCGAACGCAGGACCCGAAGGCAGAGCGCGGTGAAAAGACGGGAGAACATGCGCTGAGCATCCTGGGCTTCTGTCGGGCGGCAAGCCTGGATCGCTATTGAAGCTCTCACCGGCGCCTTATGGGAGCGTGCACCATTCGCCAATAGATGCTGATAGCAATTCCGATCGCATTTGATGCAACTTGATCTGCACCTTCTAGATGCAAAAACCTGTCTTTGTATGGGTTGGGACACCTCAAAGGTCGGTTTTTTGTAGACCGCCTCAACTGAGGACAGAGGCGAAGTTGGCCCGGGTTAGGACTGGCCGCCGGATTGCCGACGCTCTGGCGATCGTATCCGTCATCGCATGACGACCGAACAACCGGATTGCACATAGTTCGAAGAGACCGAACGGAATACTCGTCCCGACTCAAAGCGCGACTGCTTCGCAGTTCATAGGATCGCGTCCCAAAAGATGGTTCTCAATTTAAAGCAGATGCGACAAACGAAACGGCGGGCCCCGTAGGGATGCCCGCCGCGTTGCGATCCAAAATGCGTGCCTCACACACCCATGGCGGTCTTCAGGTTCTGATCGACCTTGTCGAGGAACCCGGTCGTCGAGAGCCACTTCTGCTCGGGCCCGACGAGCAGCGCCAGATCCTTGGTCATGAAGCCGGCCTCGACCGTGTCGACGCAGACCTTCTCGAGCGTCGCCGAGAACTTCGCCAGATCGTCGTTGCCGTCGAGTTTGGCGCGGTGCGATAGGCCACGGGTCCAGGCGAAGATCGACGCAATCGAGTTGGTTGAGGTCTCGCGGCCCTTCTGGTGCTCGCGGTAGTGGCGGGTGACGGTGCCGTGGGCGGCCTCGGCTTCCACGGTCTGGCCGTCGGGCGTCATCAGCACCGAGGTCATCAAGCCAAGCGAACCGAAGCCCTGCGCGGCCGTGTCGGACTGCACGTCGCCGTCGTAATTCTTGCAGGCCCAGACGTAGCCGCCCGACCACTTCAAGCAGGAGGCGACCATGTCGTCGATCAGGCGGTGCTCGTAGGTGATGCCGAGGGGCTTGAACTTCGCCTCGAATTCCTCCTCGTAGACCTTCTGGAACAGATCCTTGAACCGGCCGTCATAGGCCTTGAGGATGGTGTTCTTGGTCGAGAGATAGACCGGGTACTTGCGCGCCAATCCGTAATTGAGCGAGGCCCGGGCGAAGTCGATGATCGACTGGTCGAGGTTATACATCGACATGGCGACGCCGGCGTCGGGGAACTTGAAGACCTCCTTCTCGATCACCGTGCCATCATCGCCCTCGAACTTGATCGTCAGGCGGCCCTTGCCGGGCACCTTGAAGTCCGTGGCGCGGTACTGGTCGCCGTAGGCATGGCGGCCGATCACGAAAGGCTGGGTCCAGCCGGGGACGAGGCGCGGCACGTTCTTGCAGATGATCGGCTCGCGGAAAATCACGCCGCCCAGGATGTTGCGGATCGTGCCGTTGGGCGAGCGCCACATCTCCTTCAGGTTGAATTCCTGCACCCGCTGCTCGTCGGGGGTGATGGTGGCGCACTTCACGCCGACGCCGTGGCGCTTGATCGCCTCGGCGGCATCGACGGTCACCTTGTCGCCCGTGGCGTCGCGGTGCTCGACGCCGAGATCGTAATATTCGAGATCGACGTCGAGATAGGGATGGATCAGCTTGTTCTTGATCTCGGCCCAGATGATCCGGGTCATCTCGTCGCCGTCGAGCTCGACAACGGGGTTCGCTACCTTGATCTTCGCCATGGACAGATGCCTTCCGCGTTGTGCCCGCCCACGGCATGCAAAGGCCGTGCGGTCGTGCGCCCGGGCGGCCCGGGCTGGAATTCGCTCCGCGACATAGCGCGGCCCTTCCGGCGACGGAAGGCGCGCGCTGTCATCCGGGCCGCTTCGTCACCCGGGCCTCGACGGGCGAGGGCCGGCTATGTCAGATCGCCCGCATGACGAGCCGAGACGCACAGGGCGACGCCCCAGGAAAGGTCACCGAACTTCCGCCGGGGCTCGCCCCTGCGGTGATCCTGGTCGAGCCGCAACTCGCCGAGAATATCGGCATGACCGCCCGCGCCATGGCAAATTTCGGCCTGTCGGAGCTGCGCCTGGTCAATCCGAAGAACGGCTGGCCCAAGAAGGGCGTGCGCGAGGCGGCCTCGGGCGCGACGCATGTCCTCGACCGCGCGACGCTCTTCGGCAGCGTCGCCGAGGCGATTGCCGATTGCCACTACGTGCTGGCCACCACGGCGCGCGAGCGCGGGCAGATGAAGCGCGTCTTCGCGCCCGAAGAGGCGATGGGCGAGATCGTCGGCCGGGTCGGGCAGCGCACTGCGGTGATGTTCGGCCGCGAGCGGGCCGGGCTCACCAACGACGAGGTGTCGCTCGCCGACGCCATCGTGACGTTCCCGGTCTCGCCGGATTTCCCCTCGCTCAACCTCGCGCAGGCGGTACTGCTCGTCGGCTATGCGTGGCGTCAGGCGAGCGGCCGGGCGCGGCTGCCGTTTTCGGGCGAACTGCTCACCCCGCCGGCGACCCGCGAGGCCTTGCTCGCGCTGTTCGGCAGCCTGGAGGCCGCCCTCGACATGGCCGGCTTCTATCCGCCGGAAAAGCGCGACATCATCGCCCGCAACATGCGCGACATGCTCCACCGCATGGCGCTCACCGAGCAGGACGTGCGCACCTTTCGCGGCGCCCTGCGGGCGCTGACCCGCAAGGGCGCCTGACTACTCGGTGGCCAGCTTCATCTCCGGCGGTTTGCCCCCGCCGAAGCAGCGCCCGACCGCCTCCCAGAAGGCCGCCTGCTCCTCCTGCGTACAGGCGGCCAGGCGCGCCTCGACCTTGGCGCGGCCGGCCACCGCATCGGGTGTCGTGGCGACGTCCGTCTCGCTCGGGTTTCTCGCCTCGGTCATAGGCAATCCTCCGTTTCGGAACGAAAGCTCAGCTGGGCGGTGCGGTTCCGTTACGCGGCGCAATCGGGCATGGAGGGCGGTACGGGATGGGGTGGGGTATCGGGTGCGGCTCAGCGTGGACAATCTGGCCTGCCGCCGCTCCGGCCGCCGCATCTTTGCCAACCTGTCCTTCGCCCTCGGGCCCGGCGATGCGCTCGCGGTGACCGGGCGGAACGGGGCCGGGAAGTCGAGCCTGCTGGCCATCCTGACCGGCCGGCTGCGGCCGGACGCCGGGCAGATCGCGATCGCCGATGTCGGCGAGGCGAGCCTGCCGGAATGCCTGCACGCGGTCGGCCATCGCGATGGGCTGAAGAGTTCGCTGACCGCGGGGGAGAACCTGCTGTTCGCCCAACGTCTTCTCGGGGCACCGCGCCTCTCGGCCGGCGATGCCCTGGAGCGTCTCGGCCTCGGCCATGCGCATGATTTGCCGGTCGCCTATCTGTCGGCGGGCCAGAGGCGGAGGGTGGCGCTCGCGCGGCTTCTCGTCTGCGCCCGCCCGCTCTGGCTGCTCGATGAACCGACGGCGGCCCTCGATACGGCCTCGCAGGCGGTGCTCGCCGCGCTGATGGCGGCACACCGCGCCGAAGGCGGCCTCGTGATCGCGGCGACACACCAAGCGCTCGGGCTCGCGGGCGCCGCCGAACTGCGCATCGAGACCGCCGCTGCGGCCCCTATGGCCGACGTGATGGAGGAATGGGCGTGATCCGCGCGGTCCTCGCCCTCATCGCCCGCGACCTGCGCCTGTCCGGCCGCGTCGGCGGGTCCGGTGAGCTGTCGCTGGTCTTCTTCCTGATGATCGTCGCCCTGGTGCCGTTCGCCCTCGGGCCCGATCTCAACCTGCTGTCGCGGATCGGCCCGGCGATCCTGTGGCTCGCCGCCGTGCTGGCGACGCTGATCGGCCTCGACCGCCTGTTCCAGGCCGACGAGGAGGACGGTTCCCTCGATCTGATGACCGCCGCGCCGGTGCCGCTCGAACTGGTGGTGCTCGGCAAGGTGACGGCACACTGGCTGACCACCGGCCTGCCGCTCGCGCTGGCCGCGCCGCTCTTCGGCTTGCTCGTCGCCCTCGATGGCACCGCCATGAGTGCTACGGCCCTGACGCTTCTCGCCGGGACGCCGGCGCTCAGCTTCATCGGCGCGGTGGGCGCGGCGCTGACGGCCTCGATCCGGCGGGGCGGGCTGATCCTGGCCGTGCTGGTGCTGCCGCTGATGATCCCGACGCTGATCTTCGGCGTCTCGGCCGCCCAGGCGGCGAGCGGGGGGACGGTGCCGTTCCTCGTGCCGCTGGCCGTGTTGGCCGCGCTGACACTGATCGCCGCCGTGGTCGGAACGCTGGCCGCGGCGGCGGCTTTGCGGTGGCCGGAGTGAGGCTTAATGCTTGAGCGCTATGCGCTGCCGATGGTGTGCCGAAGACCGCGATGGCGCATGGCCGGGTCTAATCCATCGGGTTCTCGGCCAGTAATTTCAACAGATAGCCGTAATCGCCATCGATGTCTTCCGTCCCTCGGAAGGTCGATACCTCGACATGGTTGTCGTCAAAGCACTCGATTTCGAGGCGCAATCCATAAAGCGTTGCGTCGACCCTGACCGTATCTGGCCGATCCCGCGCGAGCCGGAAGGAAATTTTAGCTTCCTCCAGCATCTTCAGGACATCAAGAATCGTGACGTTTTCCATATCTCAAGCTTATCGCTAAAAATTTTGATTAAATATAGCCTAATCGATGTCTCGTTCTTGTGTTTCAGAATCACAAAAACCGTCTGGGCAACTTGATCTAGGGCGGTATAGTCGCCGATTCAACCGACTATACCTCAAGCGGTGCGTTCCAGCGGAAACGGCGTTGAACGCCAATAAGGCTCAAGTTTCGTGCCGCTGATGTTGGTGGCCTCCCAGTCGTGCAGCAACCGCGCCAGCGCCGCGCGGTCGCCAGCCATCAGCGGTTCGGTTAACAGACACCACTGGTCGTAGACGTAATCGCCCGAAGCATCTGAAACGGCCGTGCGCGGCACATACTTGTGCATGACGGATTGCCATTCGGCCTGCGCGGCCGGAATTTCGCCGAGGGCGACATGCATCAGGGTCTTCCAGGGCGGATACTCGGCGAAGGAATTGTTTTGATGTGAGCGAAGATGGGTTATCGTTTTCTCCAACGTGTCGAGGGAGGAGAACACAGGCAGGATCCTGGCTTCGACTTGATTGATGAAGTCGCCCGGCATGGTGGGATCATCCCATTCGAATAGCCCGGTTTGCCCCTTGGGCTTGTATTGAAGTGATCGACCTATCAGCGCATACGCTCCGCTCCGACTGATGAATGCATAGTGTCCCGGTTCGAACCGAGTATCTATCCACCATTCGACTGTGAAATACCCTCTTTTTGGTCTGTTGTGAATGCGAATATAACGGCACCAATGATTGACGGGGAGATAAACCATAATATTGCCGGTGACCATGATAAGGTTGTCGTGGTTTTGGAGCAGAGGTTTGGCCAGCCTCTTGATTTGTGGAGCTGAGCTCATGTTTGTGGCTTCACTTGGATGATGATGATTCGCTTAAGGTAAGGGTAATTTCTTGTGGCGTTAGCGGCGAGTTGCATTGCCCGCGCCATCGAGATTTCCGCAATCCCGGTTTTATGATCATAGACACAAACAGTCTGCGTCGCCCTCACATTTTCCAAAAGATCCAGCCGGACGTTGCCTGGCTTGTAGGGGTTTGCCTTTCCTTCCATCGGATCGAGCAGAATTTCTGCCTTAAAATCAGGATCTTCCTGAGAATTCACGCGTCTCGCGACTCCAATATGTACCCTGTTGCCAAAATCCGTCGCGTCTCGATAATTCCCTGACGCGCGGACTGACTTCGTAACATCGTTGACGATGGCTAAGACTTCTCCATAGCGCGGGCATGCGCCGCTGAGAGCCTGCTGATTGAGTTTTCCGACCCAGGGTGTCAGGGCCGGTTGTGCGCCAGTGGCGGGATCGAATTCGTGTGTGGTCAGGCCTAAAACCGTTCCAAACCCGTCGTCCTGAGCGGACAGGACCGCCAGCAGCGACAGCGCGAGTTCAAGCGTCCGCACGGCCTCAACAGCGGCGAGCGCACCTTCGATCGCCAGCGGAACAGCCGGCAGGAAGGCTGGCTGTACGAGGGGTCCGAAACGAGGTCTGTCGCGGTGAAGGTACTGCGCGACAGCACATCACCCGTCTGACCGTCCAGGATCGTCTGCGTTGCCTCAGATGTCTCGAAGATCCGGCTCTCGCCATCCGGCGCCGTGACGGTGTGCTGTTCGTCGAAGGGGTGTCGCCCTGCATGGATCCGGACCGACAGGACGCGCGTCCCATCCTGCAGCGTCGTGCTCTCCGTGAGCGGGGGCGGGTCCTGGGGGGACGTCCCCTCGGGCCGATGGGGCCTTGCACCCATTCGCCGCCGTTCGGTTGTCCCGATGGTGCGCGCGGCTGCGTCTCCCAACCTCGGAATTGGAGCTCCCGCTGGAGGCGGATCAGCTTGGTCTCCAGTGCGAGGCCGGCAAGAATGTTGCGCAGAACGATCGACTCGCTGTGCGCTTGAGACTCTTCACGCATGATCGTCGTGCCCCGCCACACCGCCCTGCCGCGGCGGCATGAGAACAAAACAGAAACATAGGAAAAATGTCAAGATTTAGGGCGTGTCGCCATCGAGCAGTGTCCAACTGTTCCGCGTTGACGCCGGGCGACCCTCTCACTATAGAGACCGCTTCGCCGAGGGGCCGCGCTTTCGCGCGCGCTGCGTCTCGGCTATCGCCAGACAACCTGACGCGACGACCGATTTCCGGCAGGGCCGGCCCGTCGGCATCGCCCGACGAAGAGAACGAGGACTTAGATGGCCAATACCGCTTCGGCCAAGAAGATGACCCGCAAGATCGCCAAGCGCACGGCGATCAACCGCTCGCGCCGCTCGCGCATGCGCACCTTCGTCCGCAAGGTCGAGGAGGCGATCGCCACCGGCAACCAGCAGGACGCGCTCACCGCCCTCCGCGAGGCCGAGCCGGAGATGATGCGCGCTGCCCAGCACGGCATTGTCCATAAGAACAACGCCTCGCGGAAGGTCTCGCGCCTGGCCGCCCGGGTGAAGGCGCTGGCCGCCTGAACCACCCGCATCTTCAGACGGTTTGAAGCCCGGCTCCACGAGCCGGGCTTTTTTCATGCCTGCATCACGGCCGGCGGTCTGAAACCGATGTCGGCTGCTTGGAAAGCATTAACCCTGTTCAAGACTCGGTGACATTGCAGAGTCTCGGCGCCACGTGTAGCTTAACAAAGACTGACACCGATCAAGCAAAACGTCGCCGATTCGGGATTTCGGCGAATCAGTCCAATTTGCCAAGACTCTAGCCGGCTCGTTCCGCGTCGGGCGGAAGACTTCGAAGTGGGAATCGGCGCCATCCCCACAAGTCCCACTGTTAAAGGAACCGTAGGTAATTGTTGATAGGCTCCCTCAATCGGCAAAAGTTCCTCGCAATGGGCTTGACTCCGTTCGAGGGACTCTGTCCCGCCCGTCCTAGCGGGACTCGAAGAGCGTAAATCGTGCGTAGGCGCGGCCTGCGGGAGACCGGGGGCGGCGTCGGGAGAGCCAATGATGCGTGTCGACGGAACAGTGGCGAGCGACGACGAGGGTGGCCGCAACAGCGGCGGTACGATGGATTACGGATCCGCCTGGGCGCGCGTGAAGCGCCGGCTGCGCGCCGAGCTCGGCGAGGATGTCTTCGCGAGCTGGTTCGCTCGTCTCGAGCTGGAGGCGGTCGCCGGCGGTACGGCCCGCCTCACGGTGCCGACCCGCTTTCTCAAGAGCTGGATCGAGTCGCACTACCTCGACCGCGTGCTCGGCACCTTCAAGGCCGAGGTCGAGGAGATCGCGCGGATCGAGGTTGGCGTGCGCGGCACCGGCGCGCCGGTCCGGACGGTCACCACGGGGGCGCCCAAGGCGAATCCCGCCAGCGGCCCGCTCGCCCGGCTGCATGCGGCCGGCGCTTCGGTTCCGGTCGCCGCAGTGGCGCCCGAGCCCCGCCCCGCCACGGAGGGCGGTGGTGACCTGAGCGGCACGCCGCTCGACGCGCGGCTGACCTTCGCGAGCTTCGTGATCGGCCGCTCCAACGCTCTGGCGCATGCCGCTGCCGAGCGGGTTGCCAACCATCAGGGGGAGGGGGCGCTCTACAACCCGCTTTACCTCCATGCCGGCGTGGGCCTCGGCAAGACGCACCTGCTGCACGGGATCGGCCATGCCGCCCGGGAGGCTGGGCGCCGGGTGATCTACCTGACCGCCGACCGGTTCATGTACGGCTTCGTCAACGCCCTGAAGACGCAGTCGGCGCTCGTCTACAAGGAGCGGCTGCGCGGCATCGACCTGCTGATCCTCGACGATGTCCAGTTCATCCAGGGCAAGTCGATCCAGGCCGAGTTCGGCCACACGATCAACGCTCTGATCGATGCCGGCCGGCAGGTCGTGGTGGCTTCCGACCGGCCGCCGACCGAGCTTGAGGCGCTCGACGAGCGGGTCCGCTCGCGCCTCGGCGGCGGTCTCGTGGTCGAGATCACCGCCCTCGACGAAGCCCTGCGGGTCTCGATCCTGTCGGCCCGGCTCGCCGCCGTGCGGGCCTCGCATCCGGGCTTCGATGTCTCGCCGCAGGTGGCGTCCTACGTGGCCCGGGCGATCACCGCCAACGGCCGCGACCTTGAGGGCGCGGTGAACCGCCTGCTGGCGCACGCCACGCTGACCGGCACAGCGGTGACGATGGAGACCGCCGAGAGCGCGATCCGCGATCTCGTGAAGAACCGCGAGCCGAAGCGGATCAAGATCGAGGATATCCAGAAGCTGGTGGCCTCGCGCTACAACGTCTCGCGCTCGGACATCCTGTCGGAGCGCCGTACCGCCGCCGTGGTCAAGCCGCGCCAGATCGCCATGTACCTCTCGAAGGTGCTGACCCTGCGCTCGCTGCCAGAGATCGGCCGGCGCTTCGGCGGACGCGATCACACCACGGTGCTGCACGCCGTCCGCAAGATCGAGAAGCTGATCGGCGAAGACACGGTGCTCGGCGATGAAGTCGAGCTCCTGAAGCGGATGCTTCAGGACTAGCTGCTCTTCGCTCCCCGGCCGGGTCTGTACTGGCCGGGGAGCGCAACAGACGAATCCATAGGCTCAAAGTGCGCGGCCCGCTATCGTCAAATCGGCGCGGTGCCTCGAAAAGAACCAAAACATTCCCTGCCCTGTCACGCGTCCTCCGCCGGCTCCCAACGATTGGGGCTGGCCGAGGGCGCGCCCGCCGTGGCACACTGGTGCGAACCGAGACGGCCCTGTAAGGCCGCGTCGCCGCGAGGCGAGGACCGACACCCCGGGGAGTGCTGATGACGGACGCCTTCATCTACGACCATGTGCGCACGCCCCGCGGGCGCGGCAAGGCGGATGGCTCCCTGCACGAAGTCACCGCGTTGCGCCTCGCCGAGACGGCCCTGCGTGCCCTCAAGGATCGCACCGGGCTCGATACCCACCTCGTGGACGATGTGATTCTGGGCTGCGTCGATCCGGTGGGCGAGGCGGGCGGCGACATCGCCCGGGCGGCGGCCCTCGTGGCCGATTACGGCGCCCATGTGCCCGGTGTACAGATCAACCGGTTCTGCGCCTCCGGCCTCGACGCGGTGAACTTCGCGGCCGCGCAGGTCATGAGCGGCCAGCACGCGATGGCGGTGGGCGGCGGTGTCGAATCGATGAGCCGCATCGGCATCGGCGCGTCGGGCGGTGCCTGGCCGGTGGATCCGGCGATCGCCATCAAATCCTACTTCATGCCCCAGGGTGTCTCGGCCGACCTGATCGCCACCAAGTACGGCTTCACCCGGGACGATTGCGACGCCTACGCGGTCCGCTCCCAGGAGCGGGCGGCGAAGTCCTGGGGGGAGGGGCTGTTCGACGGCTCCGTGGTCCCGGTGCGCGACGTGAACGGCATCACCCTGCTGGACCGCGACGAGCACATGCGCCCCGGCACCGACATGCAGTCGCTCGCCGCACTGAAGGCCTCCTTCGTGCAGATGGGCCAGATGGGCGGGTTCGACGCCGTGGCGACCGACGCGCATCCCGATGTCGAGGTGGTCGACCACGTCCACCATGCCGGCAATTCCTCCGGCATCGTGGACGGCGCGGCGGCCGTGCTGGTGGGCTCCAAGGCGGCCGGCGAGGCGGCGGGCCTGCGTCCGCGCGCCCGCATCCGGGCGTTTGCCAATATCGGCTCCGACCCCGCCCTGATGCTCACCGGCCCGGTCGACGTCACCCGGAAGGTCCTCTCCAGGGCCGGGATGAGCGTGTCGGACATCGACCTGTTCGAGGTGAACGAGGCCTTCGCGGCGGTGGTCCTGCGCTTCTGCCAGGCCTTCGACCTCGATCCGGAGGCCGTGAACGTCAACGGCGGCGCGATCGCGCTCGGTCATCCGCTCGGCGCGACCGGCGCGATGATCCTCGGCACGGCCCTCGACGAGCTGGAGCGCACCGGCAAGGAGCGGGCGCTGATCACGCTGTGCATCGGCGCCGGCATGGGCACGGCGACGATCATCGAGCGGGTTTGACGGGTCCATGTCCGGACGCGGTGTTGCGCCGCTCCCCAAAGATCGGGAACGCTGCTAGAGGCGCGGGCGACGTTCAGCCCGCATCCGGGCCGGACGATAAGACCATGGGAGACAAGCCCTTGAACCGCCTGATCGCGACGCTGTGCCTTGGCGTCACTCTTAGCCTGCCGCTCGCCGCCCACGCCGATGAGGCGGCGGACCGCGTCGCCACGGCCACGACCCTGGTGAACAAAACCCTGATCAAGAACCTGCAGACCGGCTTCAACGTCGCGCTGGAAAAGACCGTCGCGCCGATGCCGGAGGCTCGGGCGGAATCCGTGCGCAAGGAACTCAACGACGAGTTCGAGAAGCAGCGCAAGATCATGGTTGAGGGACTGTCGAAGGAATACGCGGAGAAGTTCAGCCTCGCCGAACTGAAGCATCTCGACGAGATCTATTCCGATCCGACCTACCTCAAGTTCCAGACCATGAACGCCGATCCGAATTCCGCTGCGACGGCGATCTCGCAGAATTCGGTCACCAAGCTGTTGAACATGCTGGCGGTGGCCTCGGCCACAGACAACGCACCGAAGGCCGGCGCGCCGCCAATGCCGCCGATGCCGCCCGCTGCGGCGCCCGTCCCGGCTCCGAAGTAAGCGATGCCTGCCGCGCGCCCCCGGCTGGCCCTAGGCCGCGCGCGCGGCAGTCATGGGCGCGAAGCCGGTGACCGGGGGCAAGGCCTCCAGCATCGGCTTGGCGAAGTGGTAGCCCTGCATCAGGTCGATCCCGAGGGCGCGCAGGGCCTCGCGTTCCGCCGCGGTCTCGATGCCTTCTGCGAGAACCGTCACGTCGAGCGCCCGGGCGATCGCGACGACGCCGGACACGATGGCGTGGCGCCCGGCATCGGTGTCGATGCCGCGGACCAGATCCATGTCGATCTTGATCAGGTCGGGCCGAAAATTCGCCAGCAGGCTCAACCCCGCGAAACCGGCGCCGAAATCGTCGAGCGCGGTCAGGAAGCCCTGCTTGCGATAGGCGGCAACGATGCGCTGCAGATGGGCGATATCGCGGAACCGCTCCTGCTCGGTGAACTCGAACATGAGGCGCTGATGCGCGAAGTCGACGCGCCGCGCCGCCTCCAGGGATGCGCGGATGCACGCGACCGGCTCGTAGACGGCGTTCGGCATGAAGTTGATCGAGAGCCGCGTGTCGCTCTCCCGCGGGAAGAGCCGGCCGGCGAGTTCGATCGCCCGGACTCGGGCGGCTTGGTCGAACTGGTAGCGGTTCTCGTCGGTGACGCGGCTGAGGATTGTCGGCGCCGGCTCCCCGTTCGGGCCCCGCACCAGGGCCTCGTAGGCCCAGACCGATCCTCTGCCGATGTCGACGATCGGCTGGAAGGCCATCGTGAAATCGAAATCGAGGGTGGTGCCGGCGCGGCAGGCGCGGCACCCGGTTTCCTTCGTCATGACTGGCTTCCGTCGGTGCCCCCCGACCGGCGGACCGTGCCCGTTCGTACTCTATACAACCTTAACGTAATTGCCTCGGTATCTTTCCGACATTGTCCTGGGAGGACGGCACCATGACGCTGACCGATTTCCGGTTCGAGACCGATGCCGACGGCATCGCCCTGGCGACCTGGGACATGCCTGGCCGGTCGATGAACGTCATCACCGAGGGCGTGATGGATCAGCTTGAGCAGATCATCGAGCAGGTCGTCTCCGATGCCGCCATCAAAGGCTGCGTCATTGCCACCGGCAAGGACAACTTCTCCGGCGGCGCCGACCTGACCATGCTCCAGGGCCTGGGCCTCGCCTATGAGAAGCTCAAAGCCGAGCAGGGCGAGGAGGTGGCGATGCGCCATTTCTTCGAGGCGTCCCGGCGCCTGTCGCTGCTGTTCCGGAGGCTGGAGACCTGCGGCAAGCCCTTCGCGGCCGCGATCCACGGTCTGTGCCTCGGCGGCGCCTTCGAGTTGGCCCTGTCATGCCACCACCGGGTCGCATCGGACGACGCGAAGACGCGGGTCGGCCTGCCGGAGATCAAGGTCGGTCTGTTCCCGGGCGGCGGCGGCACGCAGCGCGTGGCGCGTCTGATGCAGACGGGCGATGCCCTCCAGATGCTGTTCAAGGGTGAGCAGATCCGCGCGCCGATGGCCAAGGGCATGGGGCTGGTCCACGCGGTGGCGCCGCAGGCCGAGATCGTGGAACGCGCGAAGGCCTGGATCCGCGAGGGTGGATCGGCGGTGGCGCCCTGGGACGTGCCGAAGTTCAAGGCGCCGTCCGGCAAGGTCTACTCGCCCGCCGGCATGATGATCTGGCCGCCGGCCAACGCGATCTACCGGCGCGAGACCCACGACAACTACCCCGCCGCCAAGGCGATCCTGGCCTCGGTGTACGAGGGTCTGCAACTGCCGATGGATCTCGCCCTGCGGGTGGAGAGCCGGTACTTCGCGCATATCCTGCGCAGCAAGGAAGCGGCGGCGATGATCCGCACGCTGTTCATCTCCATGGGCGAGCTGAACAAGGGCGCGCGCCGTCCGAAGGACGTGCCGGCCAGCACCCTGAGCAAGGTCGGCGTGATCGGCGCCGGCTTCATGGGCGCGGGCGTCGCCTATGTCACCGCCCAGGCTGGAATCGACGTGGTTCTGGTCGACCAGTCGGTCGAAGCCGCCGAGAAGGGCAAGGCCTACGCCCACACGCTGATCACCGGCCAGATCAACAAGGGCCGCGCCAAGACCGCCGATCGCGATGCGCTGCTCGGCCGCATCCAGGCCACCTCCAATTATGCCGAACTGGCGGATTGCGACCTCGTGATCGAGGCGGTGTTCGAGGATCCGAAGGTGAAGGCCGAGGTGATCCGGAAGGTCGAGGCGGTGATCCGCCCGGACGCCATCTTCGCCTCCAACACATCGACGCTGCCGATCACCGGGCTCGCCATGAGCGCACAGCGGCCCGACCAGTTCGTGGGCATCCACTTCTTCTCGCCGGTCGAGAAAATGATGCTGGTCGAGATCATCAAGGGCGAGGCGACCGGCGACCGGGCGCTTGCTACGGCCCTCGACTACGTGCGGCTGATCAAGAAGACCCCGATCGTCGTCAACGACGCCCGCGGCTTCTTCGCCAACCGCTGCGTCGGTGCCTACATCCTCGAAGGCCACAAGATGCTGGCCGAGGGTGTACCGCCGGCCATGATCGAGAGCGCCGGCCGCCAGGCGGGCATGCCGGTCGGACCCCTCTCGCTCAACGACGAGGTCGCCCTCGATCTCGTGCTCAAGATCGCCAAGGCCACCGAGGCGCAGGTCGGAGCCGGCGCCGTCGATCCGGCGCAGAAGGCGATTCTGTCGGAGCTGGTGGAGAAGCAGGGCCGCCTTGGCCGGAAAAACCGCAAGGGCTTCTACGATTATCCCGAGGGTGGGCCGAAGCGCCTCTGGCCCGGTCTGAAGAACCTGCAGCCGAACCGGCTTGATCCCGAAGCGGTCGATTTCAACGAGTTGAAGCAGCGGCTTCTCGTGGTCCAGGCCCTGGAGGCTGCCCGCACCGTCGGTGAGGGCGTCGTCACGGACCCGCGCGAGGCGGATGTCGGGTCGATCCTGGGCTTCGGCTTCGCACCGTTCACCGGGGGCGCGCTGTCCTACATCGACTTCATGGGTGCGGCGACCTTTGTCGATCTGGCCCGGTCGCTGGAGGCCGAGCATGGCCCACGCTTTGCCGTGCCCGACACCCTCGCCGCGATGGCCGAGCGCGGCGGCACCTTCTACGGGGAGGCCCAGAAGCGCGCAGCCTGAGGTCAGCTGGCCGGACGCCGAGGAACGGCGTCCGGCAGCACGGCGAGTTCCTCCAGCAGGACTGCCCGGGCGCAGGCGCCGAAGGCCCGCATCAAGCGTCCCCGCGCGTGATCGGGCGGGAACAGCAGCGCGAAATGCACCGGCAGCGCGGGGGCGAAGGGCCGGATCGCGATCGGTGAGACCTTCGCCTCCTCGTGGGCGGCCAGCGGATTCATCACGCTGACGCCCAGCCCAGCCGAGACGAGGGTGCAGATCGAGGCGCCGAGACCGGCCTCGGCGGTGATGGTCAGCGGAATGCCCGCCGCGTCGAAGACCGCTTCGGTCCGATCGCGCAGGGCGCTGCCGAGTGAGGTGGCGACGAAGGGCACGCCGCGAAAATCCTCCGGTCCGAGCGCGGCGCGGTCCGCAAGCGGGTGGTCCTGGGGTAGCACCGCCACGCAGGCCCGGGTCTCGACATGATCGAGTCTGCCCTCCGGAACGTCACCGTAGAGCATCGTGAGTGCGGCGTCGCAGAAGCCGGTGGCGATCCAGTGGTCCACGGTCTCGTCGTCGCCGGAATGGATCGCCACGATCACGTCCGGATGCGCAACCCGGAAGCGCACCACGGCCCGCGCCAGGAGGCCCCCGGCCAGCCGGGGCATCGCGGCGACGCGCAACTGTTCGGCACCGAAGGCGCGGATCCGCGTGGCCGCCGCTTCCAGGCTGGTGAGGCCCACGAAGGCCCGCTCCACCTCGGCGTGGAAGCGCGTGCCGTCCAGGGAGGGTATGACGCGGCTGCCGCTGCGGTCGAACAGCGGCAGGCCGGTGATCGCCTCGAGCTGCGCGATCAAGCGGCTCACCTGCGGTTGCGACGTGTGGAGCCGCCGGCTCGCCTCGGTCATGGACCCCGTGACCATCACCGCCCGGAACGCCTCGATGTGCCGGAAGGTCATGCGCCGTGCGGCCATATCAGATCCGTATGCTGGGGCTGGAAATCGACATTGGACGCCGGCGCGCCGCCGCCCCTAGGATCAGCCGGCAAAGTTTGAGACGCAGAGTCTGGCATAATCAGGGGGATTGGATCGTGTCGAGGACGCTTTCGCTCATTGGGGCCGCATTGTGCTGGGCCGGGCTCGCCGCGCCGTCGATTGCGGAGGGGCGCCTCGACAAGCTCCGCGCCACCGGCCAGATCAGCCTCGGCTTCCCGGACGCGTCGCCGCCCTTCGGCTTCCTCGACAAGGATGCCAAGCCGGTCGGCTATTCGCTGGAGATATGCGAGCACGTCGCGCAGAAGCTCAAGGCGGCGCTGGACCTGCCCAAGCTCGACATCCGCCACGTGCCGGTGATGTCGGCGACGCGGATCCCGCTGATCAACAACGGCACGATCGATCTCGAATGCGGCACCGCCAGCAACCTGCCGGAGCGGCACAAGCTGATCGCGTTCGCGCCGACCACCTTCGTGGCGCAGGTGGTGCTGACGGCCAGGAAGGACTCGCCGGTCGACGTGAACGACATCGCCTCGTTCCGTGGCAAGACGATCTCGGCCCAGGCGGGCGGTGAGACCCAGCGCGTCGCGACGCGGATCAACGTTCGCGACAAGCTCGACATTCAGGTGATGCCCGCCAAGGACACCGCGGAAGTCTTTCTGCTGTTGGAGACCGGCCGCGCCGTGGGGACGATCAACGACGATGCCCTGGCGCATGCCACGGTGGCGGGCGCCAAGCGGCCGGGCGATTACAAGATCGGCACCCAGGGGCTGGAATTCGCGCCCTACGGCATCCTGGAGCCGAAGGACGATCCGGCCTTCAAGGCGGCCGTCGACAAGGCCGTGGTCGAGCTGATCCAGGACGGCACCGTGGCGCGTCTCTACAGCCGCTATTTCGAGCAGCCGATCCCGCCGAGGGGCATCAACCTTGAGCTGCCGATGAGCGACGTGCTGAAGCGCGCCCTGGCCAACCCGACCGATTCCGGTGACGAGGCCGCCTATCGATAGGCCGCCCGGAAGGTATTCAGATGCACACCGACATGAACGCGGCAGCCGAAGCGTCCGACACTGTGGACCTGCGCAGCGATACGGTCACCCGGCCGACCGAAGCCATGTACGCGCGTATGCGCTCGGCGCCGCTGGGCGATGACGGGCTCGACGCCGACCCGACCGCGCGGGCGCTGGAGGAGACAGCGGCTGCGATGCTGGGCAAGGCCGCCGGCCTGTTCGTGCCGAGCTGCACGATGGGCAACCTCCTGGCGATCCTGGCGCAGGTTCAGCGCAGCGAGCAGGTGCTGCTCGAAGCGCAGGCCCACATGCTCAACACCGAGCGCGGGGCCGCGACCCTCACGGGGACCTTCCTGCTCGGGATCCAGGGCTCAGATGGCGCCATGGATCTCGACCGTCTGGAGGCGGCGCTGCACCCTTCGGCGAGTCCGCTCCGCACCGCGATGATCGCGGTCGAGACCTCGCACAACGCGGCCGGCGGAACGGTGCTGCCGCCCGCCCACATGGCGGCATTGGCCGACATCGCCCGCAAGCGCGGCATCCCGGTCCATCTCGACGGAGCGCGCCTGTTCAACGCCGCGATCCATCTCGGTGTCCCGCCGGCCGATCTCACCGCGCATGTCGATACGGTCTCGCTCTGCCTGTCGAAGGGTTTGAGCGCGCCGATGGGTGCGGTGCTGGCCGGCGACGACCCGGTCATCGCGACGGCCCGGCGCCTCCGCAAGATGATCGGCGGAACCCAGCGACAGGTGGGAATCGTGGCGGCGGCGGGTCTTGAGGCGATCACCGCCATGGGTGCGCGGCTGGACGAGGATCACGCGCGGGCCCGGCAGCTCAGCGACGGGCTGAACGCGCTGGGGCCACGCCTGTCCGCGAGCGTACCGCAGACCAACATCGTGCAGGTCGATCTGGCGCGAACCGGCCTCGACAGCGCCCGCTGGGTCGCGGTGCTCGATGCGGCGGGAACCCGCACCCGGCCCCTGGGCCCGACGCGGCTGCGTCTCGTGACACACCGGCACATCACGGCCGGCGATATCGAGCGCGCCGTCGCCGCCTTCCGGGCCTGCCTCGACGCGGCGTGATCCGCCTCAGGCCGCGCCCGAGACTCGCGCCTTCCCGCCGAGCATGCGAGCGAGCAGCACGACATCGGCGGCGTTGTCGGAGAGCAGGTCGGTGATGTCGCCGACCTCGAGCGCCTTCACGTGGCGGCAGCGCACCCCGAAGCGGCCGGCCGAGCAGGTGCAGCGCAGCAGCGGGCCGCCGGGCCGCTCCTCAAGACGCACGTCGTACCGGTTGCCGGTGGATCCCCGCATCGCGAAGCGGAGGGCTGTCGGCGCCTGCGGGAAGGCCGCCATCGCGCGCCCGCTGATCGCCCCAGGGGGCGCCCCGAGGAGCCGTCGGGGCACGGCAGGTCCGCCGACCGCCCGCGCGATCGGCAGGCCGAGCAAAGCGGCCAGCGCGTGAACGTCCGCGGCGTCCCGCTCGCGCATCGCCGCCAGCGCGATCTCCGCGCAGGCATAGGCGTCCTCGCCGGCATCGTGATGCTCGAAGCGGATGCCCAGACGCCGCGCCACCTTGCCGAGCCCGCAGCCCTCCGGCCCTGGGAATACGCGGCGCGCCACCTGAACGGTGCAGAGATAGGACAGATCCGGCACCGGCAGGCCGGCGCGCACCAGCCCGGCCCGCAGGACGCCGATATCGAAGCTCGCGTTATGCGCCAGGATGAGCCCGCGCCGCAGGTCGTCCAGATACGGTGCCATCGCGGTGGCGAAATCCGGGGCGTCGGCGACGTTGGACGGCAGGATACCGTGAACCCGGATGTTGCCGGGCGAGAAGCGCATCTCGGGCGGGCGGATCAGGTGGCTTTCCCGGCGCACGACCCGGCCGTCCGCGATCCAGGCGAGACCGACCGCGCAGGCGCTGTCGCGCCGCTCGTTGGCCGTCTCGAAGTCGAGGGCCAGGACCGTCATCGGGGGGCAACCATGCCGGGCGGGAGTTCTCGGGCTGTTCCCCAGGAGGTCTAGGCCGCCCGGACTCCGGCATCAACCCTGCGACACCATCCCGAGCCAATCGTCCTCCGAGACGACGCGCACGCCATGCTTCTGCGCGTCTTTCAGCTTGGAGCCCGCCCCGGGGCCGGCCACCACAAGATCGGTCTTCGCCGAGACCGAGCCCGACACCTTTGCGCCGAGGCGCTCGGCCACGGCCTTGGCCTCGTTGCGGGTCATCTTCTCCAGCGTGCCGGTGAACACCACGGTCTTGCCCGCGAAGGCCGAGGCCGAGGCCGCCTGCTCCATCGCCTCGACATCCACCTCGTCGAGCAGGGCCGCGACGGCATCGGCGTTGTGAGGCTCGGAGAAGAACAGGAGCAGCGCATCGGTCGCCACCGGCCCGATCTCGCCATCATCGGCGAACAGGCGGTAGGCATCTCCGGGGCGCTGCGCCGCAGCCTTGGTGATCGCTGCGCGCACCGCGTCGGCATCGCCGTAATGGGCGATGAGGTTTTCGCGCTGGACGGTGCTGAGGCGCGCCCGCTCCTGGCCGGGCGTGGCCTCGTCCTCCGGAAGGCCCAGGTCGAGCAGCCGGTCGCGGGTCGTCCCACCGACCCGGGGCACCGCCGTCAGTTCGATCCAGTCGGGCCCGGGCTGCGCCGCAGCGGCCTCGCGGATCGCCGCGATGAGTGTCGGCATGTCGGTAAAGCGTTTGGCCAGCGCCTTGGCGGTCGCCTCGCCGATCTGCGGGATCCCGAGGGCGAAGAGCAGGCGGTTCATCGGCACCTGGCGACGGCCTTCGACGCCGGCGAGCAGGTTCTTGATCGCCTTATCGTCTTCCTCGCCCTTCTTCTTGGCGGCCTTCTTGGGCGGTTCGGCCGCTCCGGATTCGGCGCGCCGCTCGGCCGACAGCGCCTCGCGCCGCGCCACGACCGCCGCTTTGAGCTTGTCGAAGTCGAGCCGGAACAGATCGGCCGGCTGGCGCACGAGGCCCGCCTCGAACAGAACCTCGATGTAGGTCTCGCCGAATCCTTCGATGTCGAACCCGTTGCGCGAGACGAAGTGCTTCAGCCGCTCCACCCCTTGCGCCGGGCAGATCAAGCCGCCGGTGCAACGGCGGATCGCGTCGGGGCGGCCGGTGCGCGGGTTGCCCGCGCGCACGGCCCGGCTGCCGCAGGCCGGGCAGGTTTCCGGAAATTCGAAAGGCCGCGAATCCGCCGGGCGCTTGGTGAGATCGACATCCATCACCTTCGGGATGACGTCGCCGGCCCGGACCACCGTCACCGTGTCGCCGACGCGGATATCGCGACCGTCGCGGATCGGCTCGCCATCGGCGCCGACGCCCTTCACGTAGCCCTCGTTGTGCAGGGTCGCGTTGGACACAACCACACCACCCACCGTCACCGGCCGCAGCTTCGCCAGAGGGTTCAGCGAGCCGGTGCGGCCGACATTGATGACGATGTCGTCCACCACCGTCGTCGCCTCCTGAGCGGCGAACTTGTGGGCGAGCGCCCAGCGCGGGGAGCGCGAGACGAAGCCGAGCCGCTTCTGCAACGCCAGGTCGTCGACCTTATAAACCACGCCGTCGATATCGTAGCCGAGCCCGGCCCGGTCCGCCTCGATCTGCCGGTAATGGGCGAGCATCGCGTCGCGGTCGGTGAAGGTCCGCGTCAGCGGGTTCACCGGCAGGCCCCAGGCCGCGAAACGCTCGAGGGCGCCGGTCTGCGTCTCGGCGATCGGCGCTGAGAGTTCGCCCCAGGCATAGGCGAAGAATCGAAGCGGCCGGGACGCGGTGATCGCGGGATCGAGCTGCCGCAGGCTCCCGGCGGCGGCGTTGCGCGGGTTGGCGAACAGCGCCTTGCCGGCCGCCTCCTGCCGGGCGTTGATGGCGGCGAAATCGGCGTGCGACAGGTAGACTTCGCCGCGCACCTCGCAGATCTCCGGCCAGTCCGTGCCGGCCAGCGTCTCTGGGATGTCCTGTACGGTCCGCGCATTGGCGGTGACGTTCTCGCCGACCTCGCCGTCGCCGCGCGTGGCCGCGGTGTCGAGGCGCCCCTGCACATAGCGGAGCGACAGAGACAGCCCGTCGATCTTCGGCTCAGCCGTGAAGGCGAGCGGTGCATCCTCGGGCCAGCCGAGGAAGCGGCGCACCCGGACCACGAACTCGGCCACTTCGGCATCGTCGAAGGCGTTGCCCAGCGAGAGCATCGGCACGGCGTGCCGCACCTTGACGAATTTCTCCGAGGGCTTGGCGCCCACCGACGTGCTGGCGGCGCCCGTGCCGACGAGATCCGGGAAGCGGGTCTCCAGCGTCTCCAGGCGTCGGCGCAGGCGGTCGTATTCCGCGTCCGAGATCTCGGGCGCGTCCTCCTGGTAGTAGAGCCGGTCGGCGTCGAGGATCGCCTCCGAAACCCGCGCGTGCTCGTCGCGGGCCTCCTCGGCGGTCAGGTCGAGATCGGGCGTGTCGATTTTCGCGGCGGCCATGGTGGGGTTCTAGCGCATCGGCGGCGCGTCGGGAGTCGCCGTTTTCCCTCACCGGTGGGCGACGAGCAGATCGGCACGGCCTGCGACCCGGAATGCTCCAAGAAAGACCACGGCGACGAACACAGCCACCGCAGCCAGCGGCAGAACCGGCGCGAACCACCCGGCCAGCGCGGTTCCGGCGACGGAACCGAGATTCATCGCCGCCATGTAGACCTCGAATTGCGTCGCCGCTCCCGGGCGTCCCTGGCTGGCCTGGAGCAGGGCCGGCATCAGCGCCACGATCAGCAGGCCGGGCAGCATGTTGGTCAGCGCGAGGATCACCGGCCCGGCTGCGCCGACGAGGTCCGACGTGATCAGGGCGCCGGCCAGCAGGAACGTGCCGGCGCTGGCGAGCAGGAGGATGCGCAGCGGCCGGACCGGGCCGGACCTGTCAGACCAGAAGCCGACCGCCAGCGCGCCGGCTGTTCCGCTCGCCAGCGCCAGACCGGCCTGGAGGCGGGACAGGACGGCTGGATCCCACGCCTGACGCTGGAGCAGGTCCACCGAAAAGGGCAGTTCGAACAGCCCGAGCGCGCCGTCGAGACCGAAGCACAGGGCGAGAAGCCGCAGGGCCCGCGGGCGCTGCAGGCTCACGATCAGGCGACGCAGGAATCGGCGGAACGGCACCCGTCGCGGCGCCAATCCGCGCCGCCCTGGGGTGGCGAGCGCATCCGTGGGCCCCTCGCGGACCAGCAGGATCGGCATGCTCGCCACGATGGCGGCCACGAGGAGCCAGCGTGCGCTGATGGCCAAACCGTCGGTCGTCAGCATCCACCCGAAGACGGCCGCGCTGAGGCTGCTTCCGGCCACGAAGCCCGCGCGGGTGCAGCCGCTCACCCGGCCGAGTTCGGCGGACGGCACGTGGTCCATGATCATCCGATCACAGGCGGTGTCGAGGAGCGAGGCGCACAGACTGTGGGCCAGGAAGATCAGGCCGAGTCCGCCGACCCGATCCTCAGCGCCCCACAGCAGCAGCGCCAGGGCGGCGTGGCAGCCAAGGACCGCCGCAACCGCGAAGACCCGGCGCCGGCCCATCCGGGAATCGCCGGCGCGGTCGACCACCGGGCCCCACAGGATGGGTTGAAGGGTCCAGGGCAGGCCCGCGAGGGCGAAGTGGAAGCCGATCTCCGCCGCCGAAACGCCCTTGGCGGTGAGATGATTGGCCAACGCCGTGAGCGAGAATCCCGCGATCAGCCCCTGATAGAGGTAGGTGGCGAAGAACACGCCGTAGCGGGTGCGGCGGCCGCTGAGGTTCAGCGGCTCATGCAGGGGCGGGCGGACGGGAAACGCGGCCGGGTCGCTCAAGCGCGCGGCACCTTGCCCACCGCGCGCCGGGGCGCGATGCTCCTCATGCCGTCGTCACCGGATGCGCCCCCGTGCCCTCACCATCGCGCGACCTTAACTTCTGCGTCCGGCGGCCGCGAGGCGTCGCTTGAGCGCGGTGGATGTGTGGCTGGTCGATCTCGCCGTATCGCCGGACCGGCTCGAACGATGCGCGCAGGTGCTCGACCGCTCAGAGCGCGACCGCGGCGACCGGTTCCTGCGGCCCGCGGATCGCGCGCGTTTCATGGTAAGCCACGCGGCCCTCAGGCTCATCCTGGCGGACGCGCGCGGCTGTGCCCCGTCCGAGATCCGCCTGACCGCGAAGGCGGCTGGCAAGCCGCACCTCGCCGAGCCGGCCGGAAGCCCGTTGGAGTTCAACCTGTCGCATTCGGGGGCCCGCGCCTTGATCGGTCTCGCGGGCCCGGCCGCCATCGGCGTCGATCTCGAACTGATGCGAGCGATTCCGGACGCGGTGCGGATCGCGCGGACGCATTTCGCGCCCGACGAGGCGGCGTCCCTCGCGAGCTTGCCGGCTGAGGCTATCGAGGCGGCCTTCTTCGGCCTGTGGACCCGCAAGGAAGCAGTGGTGAAGGCGCTGGGGACCGGTCTGTCCCTACCCCTCGACCGTTTCAGCGTGACCCTGCCGCCGGCTGCTCCGCGGCTGCTGCGGGATTCGGCAGGGTGGACCCTCGCGGCGATCGATGCCGGCGCCGGCTACGCCGCCACCGTCGCGGTGCGGGCCGATGACGCGACGATCCAGCCCCGGAGGCTCCCGGCAGATTGGCCCGACCGGCTCTGTTGAAACAGCACAAACCCGGCTTGCGGCCCAGCCAAGGCACGGCTATACACCCGCTCGTCGGCCCGGTCAGCGATGCGCGGGACGGCCTTCGGAGTGTAGCGCAGTCTGGTAGCGCACCACGTTCGGGACGTGGGGGTCGCAGGTTCAAATCCTGCCACTCCGACCAAGAATTCCCGAGACTCAGCTTCTTTTCGGCACATCCACCTCGCGCACGATATCATAAGTCGTGGCGCTTGACCTTCCGGCCGGTGTTAGAGCGAGAACGCCGGACATGGCATCGCGATTGCCGGAACGGCCCCCTCACGGAGTGTTCGCCGCTGAAGCCTGGTTTGGCTTCGCACGCAGCCTGATCGCCGCCACGGCCTTCATCGGCATCGCAGTCGTCGCATTCGTGGCCCTGATGGATCCCTACGGCCTGCGCGCCGCACCGGGGCATCCGCCGGGTCCGATCATGGACGCCAACCAGCGGCTCTCATACCCGCAGATCGCCCGCGGCGGCCGGTTCGACGCCGCGGTCTTCGGCACCTCGACGGCCCGCCTGCTCGACCCGAACGCCCTCGACGAGGCCTTCGGCGCCCGGTTCGCGAACCTCGCCGTGAACGCCGCGACGCCGGACGAGCAGATCCGCCTCGCCGAACTTTTCATCGTGCATCATGCCGTGCGTGCGGTCCTGTTCGGGCTCGATGGGACGTGGTGTTCGGCCGATCCCCCCGCCCGCACAGCCAACGCCTTCCCGGACTGGCTCTATGCGGACGGCGCGCCGTGGGGCGTGCTGCGACAGGTGAACCTCCGCGCTGTCGCCGTGGCGGCACAGGCCGGGCTCGCGTGGGCCGGTCTGGCCCAACCTCGGATTCGTCGGGACGGCTACGCGGTCTTCACGCCGCCGGAGGACCGCTACGACCCGGAGCGCGCGCGTGCCCATATCCGCGCGGGTGCTGCCGACCCGGCGGCCGCTATCGATCCGGTCGATGCGCCCATACCGGCGCTCGGCCGCCTCGATCATCTCCTGGACCGCGTGCCGGCCGATGCGGTGAAGCTCCTCGTCTTCATGCCGGTCCACGCCGCCGCGCAGGGAGCCCCCGGGACGGCGGCGGGTCGGCGCGAGGCGGCCTGCAAGAGCCGGGTCGCCGCGATCGGCGCCGGCCACGGCGCCACGGTGGTGGATTTCCGTTTTCCGTCGCCGCTCACCAACCGGGACGCGAATTATTGGGACGCGCTGCATTACCGCCTGCCGGTCGCGGCGCGGATCGTCGCGGACCTGAAGGCAGCGGTGGCGACCGGCGCCGACGATCCGGGCGGCACCTACCGGGTGCTGGCCCACCCCTGATCCGGCCTCACGCGGCGGCGCGCTCGGACCGCGCCCAGCCCGCGCGGGTTTCGCTGCAATACTCGGCGTATCGACCGTCCCGGATCGCCGCCCGGGCGCCTGCCATCAAATCCTGATAGTAGGCGAGATTGTTCCAGGTCAGCAGCATCATCCCCAGGATCTCGTTCGACCGGACCAGATGATGCAGATAGGCGCGCGAATAATCCCGCGTCGCCGGGCAGATCGAGGCCTCGTCCAGGGGGGCCGTGTCCTCGGCGTGGCGGGCGTTGCGCAGGTTGACCCGGCCATGGCGCGTATAGGCGAGGCCGTGGCGGCCGGCGCGGGTCGGCATCACGCAGTCGAACATGTCGATGCCGCGGGCCACCGCGCCGAGGATGTCGTCGGGCGTGCCGACGCCCATCAGGTAGCGCGGTTTCGCGGCGGGCAGGTGCGGCTCCACGGTCTCGATCATCGCGAACATCACCGCCTGCGGCTCGCCGACCGCGAGGCCGCCGACCGCGTAGCCCTTCAGGTCGAGGTCCGCCAAGGCGCGGGCGCTCTCGATCCGAAGGGCCGGGATGTCGCCCCCCTGCACGATGCCGAACAGGGCCCGCTCGGGCTGCTCGCCGAAGGCGATTCGGCAGCGCTCGGCCCAGCGCAGGGACAGGTGCATCGCCTTCTCGATCGCCGCATGGTCGGCCGGCAGGCGCACGCATTCGTCGAGCTGCATCTGGATGTCGGAGCCGAGCAGTCCCTGGATCTCGATCGAGCGCTCCGGGCTCATGTGGTGCGCCGTGCCGTCGATATGCGAGCGGAAGGTCACGCCCTGCTCGTCGATCTTCCGCAAGGCAAAGAGCGACATCACCTGGAAGCCGCCGGAATCGGTCAGGATCGGCCGGTCCCAGTTCATGAAGCGATGCAGTCCGCCGATCCGCGCCATCCGTTCGGGACCGGGGCGCAGCATCAGGTGATAGGTGTTGCCGAGCACCACGTCCGCGCCGAGGTCGCGGACCTGGCTGGGATACATCGCCTTGACGGTGGCGGCTGTGCCGACCGGCATGAAGGCCGGCGTCCGGATCGCGCCGCGATGCGTCGTGATCGCGCCTGTGCGGGCGGTGCCGTCCTGCGCCTGCAGGCTGAAGCCGAAGGGGAGGGGATCGGTCATCGCTGGCTCATGGCAGGTCCGCGCCCGGGCCCGGGAAGAGCAGGCTGGCGTCGCCGTAGGAATAGAACCGGTAGCCGGCCTCGATCGCGTGCGCGTAGGCGGCGCGCATCGTGTCGAGGCCCGAGAAGGCCGAGACCAGCATGAACAGGGTCGAGCGCGGCAGATGGAAGTTCGTCACGAGCGCGTCCACCGCCCGGAAGCGGTAGCCCGGCGTGATGAAGATGTCGGTCGGGCCCGAGAAGGCTGCGAGCGTTCCGTCCGGGCGCGCGGCGCTCTCCAGCAGGCGCAGGGCGGTGGTCCCGATCGCGACGATCCGGCCGCCCGCGGCGCGGGTCGCGTTGAGCGCGGTGGCGGTATCCGCGTCGAGGATGCCGATTTCCGCGTGCATCCGATGGCCTTCCGTATCCTCGGCCTTCACCGGAAGGAACGTGCCCGCTCCGACATGCAGCGTGACGTGGTGGCGCCGCAGCCCGGCCGCGTCGAGATCCGCGAGCAGGCCTTCCGAGAAATGCAGGCCCGCCGTTGGCGCCGCGACGGCGCCGGGGTTCCGGGCGTAGATCGTCTGGTAGTCGGTGGCGTCCCGCGCGTCGGCGGCGCGCTTGCCGGCGATGTAGGGGGGCAGCGGCAGGGCGCCCTCGGCCGCGATGGCGGCGTCGAGCTCAGGCCCCGCCCGGTCGAAATCGAGCACGATCTCGCCGGCCTCGCCCTTCTCGGCTACGGTGGCGGTCAATGCGCCGAATCGCAGCGTGTCGCCGGGGGCGACCCGCTTGGCCGGACGGCCGAAGGCGCGCCAGCGCGCGGGTCCCTCGCGCAGATGCAGCATCGCCTCCGTACGCTGACCGGGCGCGCCCGGCCGCGTGCGTACGCCGTGGAGGCGGGCCGGGATCACCCGCGTGTCGTTAAACACCAAAGCATCGCCGGTCCGCAGGGTGCCGGGCAGATCGCGTACGGTCCGGTCGGCCAAAGCCATCCCCGGCTGCACGACAAGCAGCCGCCCGGCATCCCGCGGCTCGGCCGGGCGCAGGGCGATGCTGGTCTCCGGCAGGTCGAAATCGAACAGGTCCACGCGCATTCCGGGCTGCGTGCACCGAACTGCAGGCGGTTTCAACCGCGGAACCCTCGGGGATCGTGCCCGTTTTCCGCGTCACCGAGACGCGAGATGACCGTCGATGCCCTGGTACGCCGTTCGCCCCCGTGACGAAGCCGACCCGCGATGGCCGCTGCCGGGAAAGCCCGAGATCGTGCTGAAGGCCCAGAGCCCCGACGAGGCCCGGTCGAAATTCGAGGATGCGTATCCGAGCCAGCCCTTCGGCAGCCCGACGGTGCCCGTCCGGGATTCCGGCCTGGGCAGCTTCCGCGGGGAACCCGATGCGCTGGTCGTAACCGAGACGGGCGAGCCGCCCGCCAAGCGGGAATAGGCGCCGTGGCTCTGCCCGGCCGGAACCGGCGCGTGACCCTGGACGGTCAGCTGCTCGGCTATTGGGAGCGTGAGGCGGCGCGCCTGGAATCCCTGGCCGCTGCCGCACGCTTCGCATGGCAACGCCGCCGGTTGCTGCGGAAGGCGGACACTGCCCGCGCCAAGGCAGCGACGAGCCGCCGGCGCGAGGCCGCACGCGGGAACGCACCTGAACCGATCGAGACTTAGCCAAAGCTAAGACCTTTTCGGAAGCGTCGAACCTTTGCCGTGGCCTGGGACAAGGGTGATGCCGTATAGGCGCGGCCACCCCAACTCGGCGCCGACTCATGGACCGTACCCAGAAAGCTGCCCTCCTCAGCGCGGGCATCGGCCTCGCCGTCACGGCCCTGAAGTTCTACGCCGCTTGGCTCACCGGCAGCCTCGCGCTGTATTCGGACGCCCTCGAGAGCATCATCAACGTGGTCGCCGCCATCGGCGCCTTCGTGGCGCTGCGCGTCGCGGCGCGTCCGGCCGACGAGGATCATCCCTACGGCCACCACAAGGCCGAGTTCTTCTCCGCGGTGATCGAGGGCGCCCTGATCATCGTGGCGGCGCTCATGATCCTGCGCGAATCGTTTTACGGCGTGCTGGCGCCCAAGCCCCTCGATGCCCCTGCCATCGGCGTGGCGATCAATTTCGGGGCTGGCATCATCAACGCGGCCTGGGCCATGGCGCTGATGCGCTGGGGTCAGCGGTGGCGCTCGCCGGCCCTGATCGCCGATGCGCGCCACATCTTTGCTGACGTCGTCACCTCCTGCGGCGTCCTGATCGGTGTCGGAGCCGTTCTGGTGACCGGTTATCCCATCCTCGATCCGATGGTGGCCGGGCTGGTGGCGCTGAACATCCTCTGGTCCGGCTTCCGCATGGTGCGGGAATCGGTCGACGGCCTGATGGATCGCGCGGCCCCGCATGAGATGGTGACTCAGATCCGGACGCTGATCTCGGAGCACGGCGAAGGGGCGCTGGAGGCGCACGACGTTCGCACGCGCGCGGCCGGGCAGGCCACGTTCATCGATTTCCACCTCGTGGTCCCCGGCGCCATGAGCGTCGAGGCTTCGCACGTGATCTGCGACCGGCTGGAGAACGCCTTGGAGACGACCATCCCCGGAGCGGTGGTGACGATCCATGTCGAGCCCGGCGAGCTGGCCAAGGCCCGCGGCGTGCCGGTGCTCTGATCCGGCGCTCAGCTCCAGGCATGGAGCGGCGGGGCGACGCCGTTCAGCGCGTGGTTGCCGATGATGGCGTACTTCCACCGTACGGGGTCATGGAGCGTGTGGGTCCGCGCGTTCCGCCAGTGTCGGTCGAGATTCTCCGCCGCCAGGGTCGAGCGGGTGCCCGACAGCTCGAACAGCTTGTTGGAGGCCGCCAGGGCGATCTCGGTGGTCAGCACCTTCGCCTCGGCGACCGCGAGTTGCGCCGCTGCCACGCGCTGCGCATCCGGCTTGGCCACGGCCTCGTCGAGGATGAGCCCCGCCCGATCGAGCAGCGCATCCGCGGCGTGTTGGCGGAGGGTCAGGTCGCCGATCGCCTGGATCGTGTAGGGATCGTCACTTGCGCGCTCCAGACCGCTGTCGATCCAAGGCCTGGCCTTCCCGCGGACGAACCGGATCGTGTCGTCTAGCGCCTCCAGGCCGATCCCGGCATCGATTGCCGCCTGGATGATCTGGAATACGGCGCCGTCCGCGGTGGGTGCGTCGTAACCCTTCCAAGCCGGGACCAGATGCGTTTTTGGTACCCGGACATCCTCGATCAGCACGGTGCCGCTCGCGGTGCCGCGCTGGCCGAAGCTCGACCAATCGTCGATGATCGTCAGGCCCGGCGCGTCGCGCTCGGCGATGGCGTACCAAGCCCGGCCCTGCCCATCGAGGGCGACGATCGGAACGAGATGCGCGAGCAGCGCGCCAGTCGCGTAGAACTTCTGGCCGCGCACCACGACGTGGTCGCCGTCGTCGGTGAAGCGCGTGTCGAACTCGGCCGCCCGCTTGGTGCCACGTTCCGAGAAGGCGTTGCCGAACCGAGTACCACGCAGCACCTCCCCGAACAGCAGCCGTTTCTGCGCGTCGTCCGACACGGTCCGGATCGCCGCGATCATGCCGAGATGGTTCTGCGCGATCTGCGCGATGGCGGGGTCCGCCGCCGCGATGATGGCGATGACCTGCACCAGGGTCCGGTAGGACACTTCAGGCCCGCCATAGGCCCGCGGCACGTTGATCGACCACAAGCCGCTCTGCGAGAAGGCGTCGAGCTCGGCGAGCGGCCGCACGGCGGCGCGATCCCGCTCCGAGGCGCCGACACGGAACGCGGCTGCCAGCCGGTGGGCGATGTCGAGCGCCTCCGGGTCGCCGCCGATGACGTGAGCCTGGGTCGGGGGGCGTTCCGGACCGGGCGCGCCCCGCGCGCCCTGCGGTTCGAGGGTCCGTGCATCGACGGCGATGTTCATGGCACGCTCCTGATGGATCGGGGAGGAGGACGCTGGACGGTCAGGCCGCTTCGGCGCGCTGGGCGCGGGCGGCCTCCAGGGCGCGCACCCGCGGGATCACGTGCGTACCGAAATACGCGACCTCCTCCTGGAAATGCAGGAAGGCCAGGAGCGCGAGATCCGCACCGGCATCCTTGAGAGCGAGGATCCGCTCGGCGATTTGATCGGGTGTACCGATCAGGTTGGTCCGGAAACCGTCGTCGTACTGGACCAGATCCTCGAAGCTCGATTTCGCCCAGTTGCCCTCGCCCTCCGGTGAGGCCTTGCCGGCATTCTTCGCCTCGTGGCCGAAGGCCTTCACGGCATCGGCGTCGGCGTGGTCGATGATCTCCTGAAGAACGGCGCGGGCCTCTTCCTCGGTCTCGCGGGCGATCACGAAGGCGTTGACGCCGATGCGCGGATCGTTGCCGCTCTGCGCCGCCTTCGCGCGGATATCGTCGACCTGCGCGCGGATGTTGTCGGGCGTGTTGCCGTTGGTGAAGTACCAGTCGGACACCCGGGCCGCCATGTCGCGCGCTGCCCGCGACGAGCCGCCCTGGAAGATCTCCGGCAGCGGCTGACCCGGCTTCGGCTTCAGCGTGTAGTCGCTGTACCGATAGAAATCCCCGCGGAAGGTGAAGTTGTCCTGGGTCCAGATCCCGCGCAAGCTGCGGATGAATTCCTCGGAGCGGCGGTAACGCTCGTCATGGTCCAGCCAAGGCTCGCCGATCGCCCGGAACTCGCCCGAGAACCAGCCCGACACGATGTTCACCGCAACGCGATTGTCGGTGAGTTGTGCGATCGTGGCGATCTGCTTCGCGGCGAGCGTCGGGTTCCAAGGGCCGGGCAGGATCGCGGCGATCACCTTGAGCTTGGTGGTGGCCGCCAGCAGCGCATGGCTGAACGCCACCGACTCGTGCTGGTATTCGGCGCCATAGCCGGCGGTGAACCGGATCTGCGTCAGCGCGTAGTCGAAGCCGGCTTCCTCGGCGATCTGTGCCAGCGTCCGGTTGTAGTCAGCGTCCCAGCTCGTCCGTTGCGGGATCGTGCTGATCACGAGGCCACCCGAGACGTTGGGCACCCAGTAGGCGAAACGGATCGGCGCAGGCTCCGCTTCCGCGATGTGATGGCTGGTCATTCTGCGCTCCCTGGACCGCGCGGCGCCCTGCGCCGTGTCCATTTCGAGGGATCGCCGCAAACTGAATACAAGATCCAGAGAGCGGCCGATCGATCAAGTCGAGCGCAAGTATTCCGGTGGAACGGCCGCAGGTCAAAGGAACGGGTTACTGTTTTGAACGCTTCCTCGATGAGGCTTTTCTTCGAATGAGCCTCAGCAGAGCGGGTTTATGCTAGGCCTCTCGCCGCGTGTCCGGTTCGTGAAGGCGGCGCCAAGCGAACACGGAATAGACCGCGATCAGGCAGGCCGCGAGGCTGAACCACGTGAAGGCGTATTGCAGGTGGTTGTTGGGCAGATCCACTCGAAGCTGACCACCGCGGGGCCATGTGGTCTGGCCGGGGGCCGCATCGGCCTCAATCAGATAGGGCGCGACGTCCGAGAGACCGCGTGCGGCCGCGATTCCGCCGATGTCCCGGTTGAACCATTCACCCCGCGCCGGGTCCGGCTCCGGCACGAACAGGCCGCGCGGCTCGCTGGCGCGTAGGATGCCGGTCACTGTGGTGGGCCCGTCGATCAGACCGTCCCGCCGATCCGATTGGGCCTTGAGCTCGGTGGGGACGAAGCCGCGATTGATCAGCACCATGCCGCCGCCGTCGCGCACGAACGGCGTCAGCACATAATAGCCCTGCAGAGCCCGGCCCGGCGTCTCGCCGGCGGCGAGCCCGTGCACCAGCGTCTCCTTGTCGTTGAGGAAGCGGCCGGTAACGAGCACGTGGCGGAATTCGTCCCGGGCAGGATCCCACTCCGCGGCCGCCGGCGGTGCCACCGGCACCGCCTGGGTTTGCCGCACGATGCGGGTGATCAGATCCTCTTTCCAGGTCTTGCGCTCGATCTGCCACGTTCCGAGGCCGATGAGGATCGCCAGCGCAATCAAAGCGGCAATGCCGGGCGCGACGAGATCGCGCCAGGCGCCTCTGGCAACAACGGCTTTCACGGTTCGAAGCGCCCCTGCTCGGCCTTGTTGCTGTACTGGAGGGCGATCAGCATGCCCTTGAGCGGCCGGACGAGGATCAGGCTGAGGCCGACCGACATCGTGACGGCGACCAACGCGTGGACCCAGATCGGCGGCTCGTAGGTGATCTCAAGCCACAGGGCGAGGCCGACCACGACCACGCCGACGATCGACATGACGAAGAAGGCCGGGCCGTCGGCCGAGTCGAAATGCGAGTAATCGAGCCCGCAAGACTCGCAGGAGGGCCGCAGGGTCAAGTAACCCTTGAACAGATGACCCTCGCCGCAGCGCGGGCACCGGCCGCGTAAACCCGTGGGAACCGGCGGCAGCGGCGCGTAAATGCGGTGATCCACAGGCAGACTCCAGACTCACCCGTATGCCGGCGACCATGCCGCATCGGAGGTGTCCGCAACGATATGGGGATTCGCGGGGTCCGCACACGAAAAAGGGCGGCCGGAGCCGCCCTTCGCAGGTCCGCCATGCGGTGGCGGGATAGATCTCAGTGAGCGGCGCCGTGGAAGACGCCCGAGCCCCACACGTAGATCGCAGCGAAGAGGAACAGCCACACCACGTCGACGAAGTGCCAGTACCAGGCGGCGAACTCGAAACCGAGATGTTGGCGCGTCGTGAACTGGCCCGCATAGGCGCGGAACAGGCAGACGGCGAGGAAGATCGTGCCGATGATCACGTGGGCGCCGTGGAAGCCCGTCGCCATGAAGAAGGTCGACGAGTAGATGCTGCCCGCGAAGCCGAACTCGGCGTGGCTGTATTCGTACGCCTGGCAGGCGGTGAACAGCACGCCGAGGATGATGGTCAACCACAGGCCGTACTTCAGGCCCTTGCGATCACCCTCGAGGAGCGCGTGGTGCGCCCAGGTCACGGTGGTGCCCGAAGTCAGCAGGATCAGGGTGTTGAGCAGCGGCAGGTGCCAGGGGTCGAACGCCTCGATCCCCTTGGGCGGCCAGACGCCGCCGGTGAATTCCACGCGCGACACCTGGATCGGGTCTGCGGTGTAGAGCGCCGCCTCGAAGTAGGCCCAGAACCACGCGACGAAGAACATCACCTCGGAGGCGATGAACATCATCATGCCGTAGCGGTGGTGAAGCTGGACGACCCGGGTGTGGTCACCGGAATTCGCCTCGTGGGCCACGTCCTTCCACCACGAGTACATGGTGTAGAGAACGCCGATCGCGCCGGCACCGAAGATGTAGGGGCCCGGCGTCAGCGTGCCGATCTGCAGGCTCTTCATCCAGAAGACAGCGCCGAACGCCATCAGGAAACCCGAGAAGGCACCGATCAGCGGCCACGGACTCGGGCTCAGGATGTGAAAGTCGTGATTCTTGGCGTGCGCCTCGGCCATTATCCCGTCGCTCCTCACCCGCCGCCCTGCGCCGTTTCCGGCATCCGGCCTGACGCGGCTTGCTGTTTGCTCTTGTCGCGGTCTGCTTTTGGCCGGACACGGCACAAACCACGCCCAAGCTTGTCTGCACGTTTAGTCGGTGCGGGCCCGTGTTGTCACGCGTCCGCGATCAGAATTCCCGCTTCGTCCCGGGTGGCGCCGGTATCGCCGCCGCAGCGGTCACCGGTTCACCATTCTTGCTGGCGAAGTAGGTGTAGGACAGCGTCATCTCGCTGAGATGCGCGGTGTTCGAATCGTCGCGCACCGCCGGATCGACGTAGAAGACCACCGGCACGTCGAGGGTCTCGCCCGGCTGCAGCGTCTGGGCATTGAAGCAGAAGCAGGCGATCTTCACGAAGTAGCCGCCCATCAGGCCGGGCTGGACGTTGAAGGTCGCAACCCCGGTCGCGGGTTTCGTCCCGGTGTTCTGCACGCGAAAGAACACCGTTTTGGTTTCGCCGAGCTTGGCCTCGACGCTGTTCGTCTCGGCAGCGAACTTCCAGGGCAGGCCCGGCGCGACGTTGGTGTCGAAATGGACCACCATACTGTCGTCGGCCCGGGCCGCGGAGGCAGCGAGCGCCGGCCCCTGACGAGGCGTGCCGTCATAGCCGGTAGCCTTGCAGAATGCGTCGTAGAGCGGGACCGACGCGAAGGCGAGGCCGACCATGCCGACCGCGAGGCCCGCGCAGGCCAGCGCCGTGCGGTTGGCACCGCGGCTCGGGTTCTGATGAGGTGCGGCCATGGCGGGTCTCCTCAGAGCGGCCGGCTGAGGATCTGCGGACCGAGCTTGACGATCGTCAGGACGAAGAACAGCAGGACCCAGGCTCCCAGCGCCAGGGCGATCGCCACCGAGCGCTTCCGGCGGCGGGCTTCCTCCTCGGGGGTGAGCGGACGGTACTGGCTCTCCGGTTCCGGCATGGCGCTCAGCCCAGGACCGGCCGGAACAGGCCGAAGCTCTGCTCGGCCAGCAACGCGGAGAACAACGCGAAGAGATAGAGGATCGAGAACCCGAACATGCCGAGGGCCGCACGCCGCTCGGCTTCACCCTCGCGATTGCGCAGCACACGGATGCTGAAGGCAACCATGCCGAGACCGCCCACGAGACCGATCACGGCGTAGAGCAGGCCGCCGAACCCGAAGGCGACCGGTGCGAGACTGAGGGGGGCCAGAAGCAGGGAATACCCGACGATTTGGCGGCGGGTGGACGCGGGACCCGCAACGTTCGGCATCATCGGAATGCCGGCCCGGGCGTACTCGTCCGCCTTGATCAGGGCCAGCGCCCAGAAATGCGGCGGCGTCCAGATGAAGATGATGGCAAACAGGATCAGCGACTCGATTCCGACGGAACCGCTCACCACGGCTTGGCCGATCACTGGGGGCAGGGCACCCGCGGCGCCGCCGATCACGATGTTCTGCGCGGTCGCCCGCTTCAGCCACATCGAATAGACCACCGCGTAGAACACGATCGTAAAGGCAAGCAGGGCCGCCGCCAGAAGGTTGGCGGCGAGGCCCAGCACCAGCACCGAAGCGACGGAGAGAAACAGCCCGAAGCCGAGGGCCTCTTCGGACGAGATCCGACCGGCCGGGATCGGCCGCGTGGCGGTGCGGGTCATCACGGCGTCGATGTCCGCATCCCACCACATGTTGAGACAGCCGGAGGCGCCCGCACCCACCGCAATGGCGAGCAGCGAGATCGCGCCGATCGCCGGCTGCACATGACCCTGCGACACGACCATGCCGACAAGGGCGGTGAAGATCACGAGGACCATCACCCGCGGCTTCAGAAGCGCAAAGTAGTCCGGGACATCTCCGCCAGCCGTCGACAGGGCTGGGGCCGGGCCGTCCCGTCCGATGGTGTTCGTCAAGCTCGTCATCGCGTCTGCCGCTGCTGTGCCGGCGCCCGGCCACGCGCGTCACGGCCGAGTCGAGTTTCGAATTCGACGTATTCCAAGGGGTTACGTGAGCGGGGCCCGGGATTAGTCCCACGGCCCGTGCGGATCGCCCTCGACGCTCGCCCTTGCCGGGAGGCCGGTGAACCGGCCTCCGGGGAAGGGCGAGGGCCGCATACGCGGCCCTCGCGGGTGTCTATCAGTGCACGCCCGGCTCGTCGACGATGCGTGGCAGCGTCTCGAACTGGTGGAAGGGCGGAGGAGAGGTGAGCGTCCACTCCAACGTGGTGGCGCCTTCGCCCCACGGATTGTCCGCGGCGCGCTCCTTCGAGCGGAAGGCCATGACCACGCCGATCACGAACACGAACATGCCGAGGCCGAAGATGTGGCCGCCGTAGGTCGAGACCTTGTGCCAGCCCGCGAAGGCCTCCGGATAGTCGGCGTAGCGACGCGGCATGCCGGCGAGGCCGAGGAAGTGCATCGGGAAGAACAGGACGTTCGCACCGATGAAGGCCAGCCAGAAGTGCAGCTTGCCGGCCCATTCCGGGATGATGCGGCCGGTCATCTTCGGGAACCAGTAGTAGACACCGGCGAAGATGACGAACACCGCACCCAGGGACAGCACGTAGTGGAAGTGCGCGACCACGTAGTACGTGTCGTGCAGGTACTTATCGACTGCCGAGTTGGCGAGCACGACGCCGGTGACACCGCCGACCGTGAACAGGAAGATGAAGCCCACCGCCCAGTGCATCGCTGCGGTGAAGCGGATGGAGCCGCCCCACATCGTGGCGATCCACGAGAAGATCTTCACGCCGGTCGGCACCGCGATCACCATCGTGGCGAACACGAAGTAGGACTGCGTCTGGAGCGACAGGCCGACCGTGTACATGTGGTGGGCCCACACGACGAAGCCGACCACGCCGATCGCCACCATGGCGTAGGCCATCGCGAGGTAGCCGAAGACGGGCTTGCGCGAGAAGGTGGCGATGATGTGCGAGACGATGCCGAAGGCCGGCAGGATCATGATGTAGACTTCGGGGTGACCGAAGAACCAGAACAGGTGCTGGTACAGGATCGGGTCGCCGCCGCCGGCCGGATCGAAGAACGTCGTGCCGAAGTTGCGGTCGGTCAGCAGCATCGTGATGGCGCCCGCCAGAACCGGCAGCGAGAGCAGCAGCAGGAAGGCGGTGACCAACTCGGCCCAGGCGAAGAGCGGCATCTTGTGCAGCGTCATGCCCGGAGCGCGCATGTTCAGGATGGTGGTGATGAAGTTGATCGCGCCGAGGATCGAGCCCGCGCCGGAAAGGTGCAGGGCGAAGATGGCGAAGTCGACGGCCGGGCCAGGATGTCCGGCGGTCGAGAGCGGCGGATAGACGGTCCAGCCGGTGCCGGCGCCCGAGGCTCCCGGTGCACCCTCGACGAAGAGTGAGCACAGCAGCGAGCAGAAGCCCGCAACCGTCAGCCAGAACGAGATGTTGTTCATGCGCGGGAACGCCATATCGGGCGCACCGATCATGAGGGGCACGAACCAGTTGCCGAAGCCGCCGATCAGCGCCGGCATCACCATGAAGAACACCATGATGAGGCCGTGACCCGTGACGAATACGTTGTAGGTCGCCGGGTTCGAGAAGTACTGCAGGCCAGGCTGCTCCATCTCCATCCGGATGCCGAAGGAGAGGAAGGCGCCGATCATACCGGCGCAGAAGGCGAAGAGCAGGTAGAGGGTGCCGATGTCCTTGTGGTTCGTCGACAGGAACCACCGGGCGAAGAACGAGGGTTTGTGGTCGTGGACCTCGTGGGCCTCGGCATGGGCTGCGGCTGTAGCCATGGATTCGGGTGCCTTGTGAATCGGATGGGTGCGGTTCGGTTAGCCGGGGCTCAGCGCGCCTCGGCGAAGCTCGTGCCGTTGTCGATTTGGGCGTACTTGGTCTTCGCCTCCTTCAGCCAGTCGGCGTAAGCCTGCTCGCTGACCACGCGGACGACGATCGGCATGTAGGCGTGCCGCTGGCCGCACAACTCGGAGCACTGGCCGTGGAAGGTGCCTTCCTTGTCGGCCTTGAACCACATCTGGTTCAGGCGGCCGGGCACGGCGTCGATCTTGAAGCCGAAGGACGGCATCGCCCAGGAATGCAGCACGTCCGCGGCGGTGACCTGGATCTTCACGATCTTGCCGACCGGGACCACCATCTCGTTGTCAGTCTGCAGCAGGCGGGGCTGCTTGTCCTCGTCGATGTTGGCATCGAAGGTGAAGCCGCCGCCGGCCTCGGTCTGCGGGTACTCGTAGGACCAGTACCACGCATGGCCGATGACCTTCACGATCATGTCGGCCTTCGGATCGGAGAGCTGCGTGCGCAGCAAGCGGAAAGACGGAATCGCCACCGCGACCAGGATCAGCACCGGAACGATCGTCCAGGCGACCTCGATGGCGGTGTTGTGGGTCGTGCGCGAGGGTGTCGGGTTGCGCTTCTCGCCGAAGCGGAACACGCACCACAGGATCAAGCCCAGAACGAAGACCGAAATGGCCACCGAAAGCCAGTGCAGGCCGATCTCGAAGTTCAGGATGTCCCGGGCGTTCTCGGTGACCGGGATCTGCCGGCTCATCTCCCACGGGATCGGCTGGCCGAAGCCACCAGCCTGAGCATGCGCTGTCGGGAAGAGCAGGGCGCCGAGCGTGGCGAGCCTCCAGAGTGACCGGTTGATCGTCCGCACCGTCCGCATCTGCCTCTCGTGGCTCCCCTGGCTGCCTGGGTCCCGTCGGCCCCACCCAACTGCGAGTGGGATTGTGCCAACGTGACGGAGCGCCGGTTGTGTCACCCGGCATTATCCGACCGGGGCTTCAGACCACAAGGGCCGCCATGGCGCAACCGCACAAGCGTCGCATCGCGCGCTTTCCAGCTGTTTGCGAGGGGCCCGCCGCGATCGCGCTCCGGTTTGCCGCCGCACCATTGCGTCGCGAACGGTGATCGATACGTAGGGGCGACGCCATCGGAGCGCTGCATGTCGACCGACACCGGGACTCACCCCACTGGCCTGCCGCCCTGCTCGGTGAAGGTTCCGATGCAGGTTGTTGCCTACACGGGCGATGCGACGCAGTCCGGCGACCGGGCGTTGCCCGGCAACCGGGCGCTCGCGGTCGAGACACCGATCAACCTGGTGTACGGCAGTGTGCCGCATGCGGTGATGATGGCGACGCCGTCCGATCTTGAGGATTTCGCCTACGGCTTCAGCTTCACCGAAGGGATCGTGGAGGGTGTCGAAGAGATCCGCGGAACGCGGGCCGAGGCCGGGCCGGACGGCGTGCGGCTCCACATCGATCTGGCCCCGGGGCGGCTGCGCGAGCATCTCGCCCGCAAGCGCGCGATCAGCGGACGCACCGGATGTGGCGTCTGTGGCATCGAGGATCTGGCGGAGTTGCCCCGGGCGGAGATGCATGCCGTCCCGTCTCTCCAGATCCGGCTTCCAGCGATCGCCCGGGCACTCGCGGGCCTCGACGCCGCACAGCGTCTCGGGGCCGAGACTCGGGCGGTCCATGCGGCCGCCTGGGCGAGTCTCGACGGTGAGCTTCTGGCCGTGCGGGAGGATGTCGGACGTCACAACGCGCTGGACAAACTGATCGGCGCCCTGATGCGGGCCGGAACCCAGGCGGACCAGGGATTTCTCGTGATCACGAGCCGCTGCTCGTTCGAGATGGTCGAAAAGGCCGCGCGTCTCGGTGCGGCCGTGATCGTGGCGATCTCGGCACCGACGTCCCTGGCGCTCGATCGGGCCCGAGCGCACGGAATCACGCTCTGCGCCATTGCACGCGCCGACACGGTGACGGTCTTCACAGGGGCGGAGCGGCTCGTAACGGCATAGGACGTTATTGAGCCGCCGCCGGCTCCTTCTCGGATGGGCCCGGAACGATGGTCGCGCCGCCGATCACCCGGACGGGCTTCTTCTCGGTCGGCGGATCCTTCCAGTCCTTGACGGCCGGTTTGGTCGCATCCGCCAAGGCGGGGGCGGCGGGTTTGGCCGCGTCGTCCGGCCGCGGTGCAGGACTGGCGGACGGTGCCTTGTCGATCGCCGCGGCCCTGGTCTCGGGTACCGGTTCGGTCTTCGGTTCGACTTTAGCTGCCTCGGCCGGGGCGATCTTCGGGGCCGGCGCTTCGGGCGAGGTCCGATTCGTTGCACGAAGCTCGGGGTTCCGTGCCGGTGCGGCGCGCGCAAGCCTGCGCGGCGGCGGGCTTCGCCCGGCGCTGTCGCGATTGATGCCGTCGGGGTTGCCGTCAGGCCGCGCGGTCGTGCGTCGATCGAGACGCAGGGTTGGGGCGTCCGCTTCCGGTACGGCGCGAAGCGCGCGCCGGGGTCCGGCATCCTCCTCGGTCCAGCCGAAACCCGGGGCAGGCCGCTCCAGCCGCGCATACGCGTCGGGCGCGCCGAGGCGCTGGCGCCCGACGATCCCGCCCGATCCCGGATCCACGAACAGCCGCATCGGCATGCCCGCCGGGTTCACGGCTTCGACGACGTAGACGCGCCCGTTGAAGCGCGGACGGCTCAGACCGGTGAAACCCTGGTCGGCGAGGCGCCACGCCACCACCCGCGGGGGCACGATCTCCTCATCGAAGGCGAACTGGGCGCTGGCCCCGCGGCAGAGGCCCAGCAGCGCGCCGCCGCACAGGAGTGAGGCGCAGAGCGCCCGGCTCATCGTGGTCCGAAGGCGCGCGGACGTCCTGCTCGTCATCATCACTCTGGTGCGTTCCCGTGCTGGAGACCCGGCAGAGTATCCGGTTCCGGCATGGTCCGGGCCGGTAGGACCCGGACCTCGACCATGCCGGCAGGGTCGTTGCCCCGCATGCCGCTTGTGCTCGGCACCGCGGGTAGACAACCCGATTCGGGCGAGATTGCGGAAGCGGTACGCGACTCTTCGACAGGCGACCGAATGCCTGTTGGAGGGCTGGGCGGCGGTCACTTGCTGAAAGCATTTCAATCTGGCAATTTCGCGACATAGGACAGCACAACTGTCCCATTGGCCGTGCACCGGCCGTCGCCGTCTCGCGTGCGGGCGAGGCATTTCGGCAGACGGATACGGGCGCGCCAGCGCACCGCTCCCCGAGCGGTCCGGGTCCTCGATGAACGCGAGCCGAAGGACGTGTCCCTGCGGACCGGCCGGACGGCCTGCGGCATGTGGTCGGAATGGCTGGCGCCGACGGCTTGCGGGCACGAAACATGCTCGCAGGTTCATGAGCGGGCGCTCATGAGCGGACGGTGTCGAGGGAAGGACGAATCGAAGCATGTCACAGCGCAGGCCCGTCGACGCGTTTGCCGCTTCCGCGCTCCAGGCTGCCGCCCCGCGCGGTGGCACGATGCCGCTCATCGTGCGCGATCCCGCGCTGCCGAAAGCCCAGGGCGCCTACGATCCGGCCAACGAGCGCGACGCCTGCGGCGTCGGCTTCATCGCCGACATGCACGATCGCCGGACCCACGCGATCGTCCAGCAGGGTCTGAACATCCTCGAGAACCTCGATCACCGGGGTGCTGTCGGTGCCGATCCGAAGATGGGCGACGGTTGCGGCATCCTCACGCAGATCCCGCACGGCTTCTTTTCCGAGGAATGCTCGCGCCTCGGCTTCGAGCTGCCGCCGGCCGGCGCCTACGCGATCGGCCAGTTCTTCATGCCCAAGGCCGAGGAGCCGCGGGCGATCATTCAGGAGATCGTCGAATCGGTCCTCGCGTCCGAAGGCCTGCCGCTGCTCGGCTGGCGCGACGTGCCGGTCGATTCGGAGGATCTCGGCGTCGCCGTGAAGGCCACCGAGCCCCACCACCGTCAGGCCTTCATCGGCCGGCCCGCCTCGGTGACCGATCAGGACGCGTTCGAGCGCAGGGTCTACGTCGCGCGTAAGGGGATCTCCAACAGGGTCTACGCCCTCGACGATCCGCGGGTGAAGGAGTTCTACCCGGTCTCGGTCTCGACCCGGACCATCGTCTACAAGGGCATGGTGCTGGTCACGCAGCTCGGCGGCTACTTCCTTGACCTGAAGGACGAGCGCTTCGTCTCGGCGATCGCGCTCGTGCACCAGCGCTTCGCCACCAACACCTTCCCGACCTGGCGGCTGTCGCACCCCTACCGGATGGTTGCCCATAACGGCGAGATCAACACCCTGCGCGGCAACGTCAACTGGATGGCGGCCCGTCAGGCGAGCGTCGATTCCGACCTGTTCGGCAACGACATCTCGAAGCTCTGGCCGATCTCGTACGAGGGTCAGTCCGACACCGCCTGCTTCGACAATGCCCTCGAGTTCCTCGTGCAGGGCGGCTACCCGCTCGCCCACGCGATGATGATGCTGATCCCGGAGGCGTGGGCCGGCAATCCTCTGATGAGCGAGGAGCGGCGCGCCTTCTACGAATACCACGCCGCCCTGATGGAGCCGTGGGACGGCCCGGCCGCCGTAGCGTTCACCGACGGGCGTCAGATCGGCGCGACGCTGGACCGCAACGGCCTGCGCCCGGCTCGCTACATCGTCACCGACGACGGGCTGGTGGTGCTCGCATCCGAAATGGGCACCCTGCCGATACCGGACGAGAGGATCGTGCAGTCCTGGCGCCTTCAGCCGGGCCGGATGCTGCTGATCGACCTCCAGAAGGGCCGCATCGTCTCCGACGAAGAGATCAAGGGCGAGCTCGCCGCCGCACACCCCTATGCCGAATGGGTGAAGAACACCCAGATCGTTCTGGAGGATTTGCGCCCGGTGCAACCCCGCGAGTCGCGCGGCGACGTGAACCTGCTCGATCGCCAGCAGGCCTTCGGCTACACCCAGGAAGACCTCAAGCTGCTGATGCAGCCCATGGCCGTCACAGGCCAGGAGGCGGTCGGTTCCATGGGCACGGATACGCCGCTCTCGGCGCTCTCCGAGAAGTCCAAGCTGCTCTACACCTATTTCAAGCAGAACTTCGCGCAGGTGACGAACCCGCCGATCGATCCGATCCGCGAGGAGGCCGTGATGAGCCTCGTCTCGTTCATCGGGCCGCGGCCGAACCTGCTCGACATGGAGGGCGCGTCCCGGCGCAAGCGCCTGGAGGTCCGCCAGCCGATCCTGACCAACGGCGACCTGGAGAAGATCCGCTCGATCGGTCATTTCGAGGACCGGTTCGACACCAAGACCCTGGACGTGACCTACCCGGCCGAGATGGGCGCGCAGGCCATGGACGGTGCCCTCGACCGGCTCTGCGACCGGGCCGAGGCGGCGGTACGCGGCGGCTACAACATCATCGTGCTGACCGACAGGGCGGTCGGGCCGGACCGGATCCCGATCCCGGCGCTGCTGGCTACCGCGTCCGTGCACAACTACCTGATCCGCAAGGGCCTGCGGACCTCGGTCGGCCTCGTGGTCGAATCGGGCGAGCCGCGCGAAGTGCATCACTTCGCGTGCCTGGCGGGCTACGGTGCCGAGGCGATCAACCCGTACCTCGCCTTCGAGACGCTGCTCGACATGAAGGACGAGTTCCCCCCGGATCTCTCCGACGACGAGATCATCTATCGCTACATCAAGGCGATCGATAAGGGTCTTTTGAAAGTGATGTCCAAGATGGGCATCTCGACCTACCAATCCTATTGCGGCGCGCAGATCTTCGACGCGATCGGCCTGAACTCGACTTTCGTGGGCCGGGACTTCTTCGGCACGGCGACGACCATCGAGGGCGTCGGCATGGCCGAGGTGGCCGAGGAAACGGTCCGCCGTCACCGCGATGCCTTCGGTGACGCGCCCGTCTACCGCAACGCTCTGGATGTCGGTGGCGAGTACGCTTACCGCCTGCGCGGCGAGGCCCACACCTGGACGCCCGACACGGTGGCCACGCTGCAGCACGCGGTGCGCCTCAACGTGCCGGAGCGCTACCGGGAATACGCGCAACTGGTGAACCGGCAGGAGAACCAGCTCAAGACTCTGCGTGGGCTGTTCCGCCTCAAGTCGGCCACCGAGATCGGTCGCGAGCCGGTCCCGCTCGAATCGGTCGAACCGGCCTCCGAGATCGTGAAGCGCTTCGCCACCGGCGCCATGTCGTACGGCTCTATCTCCAAGGAGGCGCACGAGACGCTGGCTATCGCGCTGAACTCCTTCGGCGGTCGCTCGAATTCGGGTGAGGGCGGCGAGGAGGTCGAGCGGTTCAAGCCGCTGCCGGACGGGCGCTCGCGCCGGTCGGCGATCAAGCAGGTGGCCTCCGGCCGGTTCGGCGTCACGACGGAATACCTCGTTAATTCCGACATGATGCAGATCAAGGTCGCGCAGGGGGCAAAGCCCGGCGAGGGCGGTCAGCTGCCCGGCCACAAGGTCGACGCCAAGATCGCCAAGGTCCGCTACGCCACCCCGGGCGTCGGCCTGATCTCGCCGCCGCCGCACCACGACATCTACTCGATCGAAGATCTGGCTCAGCTGATCTTCGACCTGAAGAACGTGAATCCGTCGGCGGACGTGTCGGTGAAGCTCGTCTCCGAGGTCGGCGTCGGCACCGTCGCGGCCGGCGTCGCCAAGGCGCGGGCCGACCACATCACGATCTCAGGGTACGACGGCGGCACCGGCGCGGCACCGCTGACCTCGCTCAAGCACGCCGGCGGTCCGTGGGAGACTGGGCTCGCGGAGACCCAGCAGACGCTGGTGCTTAACGGTCTGCGCGGGCGCGTCGCCCTCCAGGCCGATGGCGGTATCCGTACCGGGCGGGATGTGATCATCGCGGCGCTGCTCGGCGCCGACCAGATGGGCTTCTCGACTGCGCCGCTGATCGCGGCCGGCTGCATCATGATGCGCAAGTGCCACCTGAACACCTGCCCGGTCGGCGTCGCGACCCAGGATCCGGTGCTGCGCAAGCGCTTCAAGGGCACGCCCGAGCACGTGGTCAACTACTTCTTCTTCGTGGCGGAGGAGGTGCGGGAGATCCTGGCGTCGCTCGGCTTTACGAAGCTGGAGGAGGCGGTTGGCCGCTCCGATTTGCTCGACAAGGTCGAGGCCATCGCCCACTGGAAAGCGCGCGGGCTGAACTTCACCAAGCTGTTCCACCGGCCGAAGGTCGCCGAGGGCACGGCGATCCGCCACGTCGAGCGGCAGTATCACCCGGTCGACACCGTCCTTGACCGGCGCCTGATCGAAGGGGCCCAGCACGCCATCGAGACCGGCGAGCCGGTGGTCGTCACCGACACGATCCGCAACTCGGACCGGGCCGCGGGGGCGATGCTGTCCGGCATGGTGGCCAAGGCGCACGGCCACGAGGGCCTGCCGGACGACACCATCGTGGTGAAGCTCACCGGCACCGCCGGCCAGAGCTTCGGCGCCTGGGTGGCTGCCGGCGTGACCATCGAGCTGACCGGCCACGGCAACGATTATGTCGGCAAGGGTCTGTCGGGCGGAAAGCTGATCATCCGGCCGAGCGACGCGCTTCGCTCGCCTGCTGACCGGACCATCATGGTCGGTAACACCGTGCTGTACGGGGCTGTCGCGGGCGAGTGCTACATCCGTGGCTCGGCGGGCGAGCGCTTCGCAGTGCGCAACTCCGGCGCGATCACGGTGGTCGAGGGCATGGGCGACCATGGCTGCGAATACATGACCGGCGGCGTGGTCGTGTCGATCGGTGAGACCGGGCGCAACTTCGCGGCCGGCATGTCGGGCGGCATCGCCTACGTGCTCGACGAGGACGGCTCGTTCTCGGCGCGCTGCAACCTGTCCATGGTCGATCTGGAACCCGTCGAGGAGGAGGACGACCTGATGCGCCGCTTCCACCAGGACGGCGACCTGGAGACCAAGGGGCGGGTCGATATCCTGGCCGACATGTCGGGCCATGACGAGGAGCGGCTGACGCAGCTCATCAAGAACCACCTTAAATACACGGGCAGCCCGCGCGCCAAGGCGATCCTGGACGACTGGTCGAGCTATCGCACCAGGTTCGTGAAGGTGATGCCTGTGGAGTATCGCCGGGCCCTGCGCGAAATGGAGATGGCGCGGATGCCGGTGGCGGCGGAGTAGGGGGCGCGGCAGAAATGAGCGACCAAGTCGTACGCATACGCGTGACCAAGACGGGCGCAGGCCAACGCATCGATCTGCCGCCGGGCTTCGCGCTCGGCGGTGACGAAGCGATCCTGCGTCGGGATGGTGCGCGGTTCATCCTCGAGCCGGTCACCCGCCCTTCGCTCCTCTCTGTGCTTGACGGGATGTCCGACCTCGACGAGGCGTGGCCGGACGTCGTGGATCTGCCCCCGGAGCCGGTGCGGATCTGAATGCGCTACCTGCTCGACACCAATATCCTCTCAGCGTTGATACGATCGCCGCGGGGTGTGGTGGCCGGGCGGATCCGGCAGATCGGAGAAGCAGCCGTCTATACGAGTGTCATCGTTGCGGCTGAACTTCGCTACGGAGCGGTGCGGAAGGGATCGGCACGGCTTTCGCTGCAGATCGAGACAGTGCTGGACGCTTTGGAGATTGCGTCATGGCAGTCACCGCAGGACCGGCTCTACGCGGAGCTGCGTTTCGGGCTTGAGCAGACCGGAACGCCGATCGGCTCCAACGATCTGCTCATCGCTACGCAGGCGCTCGCTGACGGGAGCGTTCTGGTGACGGACAATACGAGGGAGTTCGCGCGGATCGGCGCGCTGACGATCGAGAACTGGCTCCGGTCCTGACCGGCCGTTCTCGATCATGCAGCGACGATACCGGCGCGAGGCAAGCGGCGCGATTGGACTAATCGATGGGCAAGATCACAGGCTTCCTCGAATTCGACCGGCAGGAGCAGAAGTATCAGCTCGCCGCCGACCGGGTCCGGCATTTCCGTGAGTTCACGCTGCCGCTCGACGAGCACGACCTGACCAAGCAGGCCGCGCGCTGCATGGATTGCGGCATCCCGTTCTGCCACGGGCCGACCGGCTGCCCGGTCCACAACCAGATTCCGGACTGGAACGACCTCGTGTTCCAGTCGGATTGGGAGGAGGCCTCGCGCAACCTGCACTCCACCAACAATTTCCCGGAATTCACCGGCCGCGTCTGCCCCGCGCCCTGCGAGGAGGCCTGCACGCTGAACCTCGAGAACCAGCCGGTCGCCATCAAGACGATCGAGCAGGCGATCGCCGACCGGGCCTGGAATATGGGCTGGGTGAAGCCCGAGCCGGCGCAGATCCGCAGCGGCAAGCGCGTGGCGGTGGTGGGCTCGGGCCCGGCCGGCATGGCGGCGGCGCAGCAGCTCGCCCGGGTCGGGCACGACGTCCACGTGTTCGAGCGCGAGCCGAAGGCCGGCGGCTTGCTCCGCTACGGGATCCCGGACTTCAAGATGGAGAAGCGCCACATCGACCGGCGCGTGCGCCAGATGGAGGCCGAAGGCGTCGTCTTCCACTACAACCAGAACATCGGCGTGACGAAGCCGGTGGACGAGTTGAAGGCCGAGTTCGATGCCGTGATGTTCTGCGGTGGTGCCGAGGATCCGCGCAATCCGCAGCTGCCCGGCCAGGAGCTGGAGGGCGTGCACTACGCGATGCCCTTCCTCGTCCAGTCCAATCGGCGGGTGAACAACGAGCCGATGCGCGGCAACGGCGAGCAGCCGATCTTGGCCAGCGGCAAGAACGTGGTGGTGATCGGCGGCGGCGACACGGCCTCCGACTGCGTCGGCACGGCGTTCCGCCAGGGCGCCCTCTCGGTCACCCAGCTCGACATCCGCCCTCGGCCACCCGAGCGCGAGGACAAGCTGACCGTGTGGCCCTACTGGCCGACCAAGATGCGCACCTCCTCCAGCCAGGCCGAGGGCGCGGAGCGCGAGTTCCAGGCGGCGACGCTCCGGCTTGAAGGCAACAAGAAGGGCCGGCTCACGGGCGTCGTGTGCGCACGGGTCGATGCCAAGCGCCAGCCGATCGAAGGCTCGGAATTCGTTCTGCCGGCCGACCTCGTCTTCATGGCGATCGGCTTTGCGGGCTCGGTCCAGAAGGGACTGCTGGAGCAGTCCGGCATCGGTGTCGACAAGCGCGGCAACGTCGAGGCGAACGAGGAGGATTATCGTACCTCCGACGCGAAGATCTGGGCGGCCGGCGACATGCGCCGGGGTCAGTCGCTCGTGGTCTGGGCGATCCGAGAGGGTCGACAGGCGGCCCGCGCCATTGACGAGATGCTGATGGGCTCGAGCGTCCTGCCACGGTAGGACCGCGCCGCTCCTCCCCCTTTCCGACAGGGGAGGAGCGCTGTTCGTCGAGGCCGCTGATGTGAGTGCGAAGTATCTTAGGCCGGTGACGGCTTCAGCCTGGGGGCCAGCGAAAATCGTCGGCCCGACCGGGCTGCGGCATCGGGGCGTTCCCGCGCAGCAGCGTCCGCTCGACGGTCCCGAGATTGTCCGTATCCCGCGGGCGCCCGCTCAGCAGCGAGCCGCCGGGCGACACTTCCGTCCGGCTTAGCGGGATGACGGGCCCGGCCGCGGGCTTCACCGGCAGCGCCGGGACACCGGGGGGTTCCGGTAGGCTCGGCAGCATCGCGGTGATCTGCCGATCGATCGCCGCTGTGTCGGTCGACGGCCCGGTCCCGTCGAGGCTCGGGGCGGCGACCGCCGGTGCGCCGCTCGGGGCCACGGATGCGGACGGTTGATCGGCCGGCGCGGGCGTCGTTCCCATCAGGCGCTTGAGTTCGACATCGGCGAAATGCGCGAGCTTGCGGCCGCCGGCCTTCGTGAAATGAACGCCGTCGGCGGTGCGGAGCTTGGCGATCTGCCCTTCGGGGTCAGGCCCGGAGGCGGCGTAACGGTCCCGGTCGTCCACGAAGCCCGGCCAGATATCGACATAGGTCGCGCCGGCCTTGGTCACGCTGTCGCGCACGATGTCGTTGATCGCGGCCAAATCGCGGCTCAGCGACTCGCTCTGCACAGGCGGCAGCCCGACCCAGACCAGCGGCAGCTTCCGGTCGGTGAACACCTTGATGAGCGCGTCGACCCGCGCCCGATACAGGGTACGCCAGCGGTCGGTCAGGGGATCGACGGTCTCTTCGCCGTCTCGGATCGGCTGCCTGTCGTTGGCGCCCAGCATCACCACGGCGTAGCGGACCTTCGGGTTCGTCTGAAGGTAGTCCTGGGCCACCTTCGGCCAGTCGACCACGTCCTGGCGCACGAGCCCGCTGTCGCCCTTGGCGCGGTCGATCACCGCGACATCGGCGTTGTCCTCGAAGACGTCGTCGAGGCCTTTCGCGAGATGATCCGCCAGGGAATCACCGAACACGGCGATCTGCACATGAGGCTCGGTCTTGGCGATGGCGGGCTTCGATGGCGTCGGAGCCCGGGCGGGGCGTACCCGGCGTTTGATCGCGGGCATTGGCCGCTGGGCCTCGGCGGGACTGTAGCTGTTCCGGGGACGCGGGGCCCGGTAGGTCCGCTCGGGCGGGGGCGCGACGGGTTGCGGCCGGTCCTCCCAGGGCCAGTAGAACTGGCGCGGCGCCTCCTGCGGCGGCGCGGCGCGGGGCTGGCGACCATAGCCTCCGTCATCCCGGTAATAGGCTTCCCGGGGGCGACGGCGTGGGGGCGCCTCATAGTAGGTGCCATTGCCGGGCTGCTGATAGCCATCGCCCCATTGCGCGAAGGCGGCCGCCCCGCCGAGCAGCGGAAGGGCACCGAGCCAGAGCGCTGTAGCCAGACCCAGATGCACCGGCCGTCTTGAGCCGCAGCGACCAGCGACGTTCATGCGCATCCCGCACTCTTCACAACGAACGGAGCCGTCCGAAACAGGCGCACTATAGGGCGAAGTGCTTGCCGGGTCTAAATGTGCTCCGCAAGCGGAGCCGGCGTGTTCATCGACCGGCGACGCGGGCGAGAAGGGCACCGGTCGCGTAGCCGTCCGCGGGCAGGCCCACGCTGATCTGATAGCGCCGCACCGCCTCGCGGAGCTTGGGCCCGGCGCGGCCATCCGCCGGACCATCATAGAAGCCCGCTGAGGCGAGGCCGGCCTGAAGCGCGCGCAATCCCGACCCGTCGAGGCCCGGCGCCGCAGGCCAGGACACGGCCAGCGGCGGACCGCCCCCGAGGCGATCAGCGAGATGGCCCACCGCCAGCGCGTAGGAATCAGAGGTGTTGTAGCCCCGGATCACCTCGAAATTGTCGGTGATCAGAAAAACCGGCGCTCCCAGCCCGCCCGGCAGGAACAGGCTGGCACGCCCCCGTGCCGGCAGCGGACTGCCATCCGTGCGTCGGACGCCCCGCTCCGCGAAGACCGAGAGGTCGTCGGTGTAGCGCGCCAGATCGAAGCCCTCCGGCAGGCGCACCTCGTATCCCCAGGACAGGGCCGGATCCCAGCCGAGATCCTTGAGATAGGCCGCGATGGAGGCGAGCGCGTCGGGCGCGCTGGTCCAGATGTCGCGATGGCCGTCGCCATCGAAATCGACCGCGTGCGCCAGATAGGTGGAGGGCAGGAACTGGACCTGACCCATGGCCCCCGCCCAGCTTCCGCTCATCCGCGCCGGGGTGATGTCTCCCCGCTGCAGGATGGTGAGTGCCGCCAGCAGCTCATCGCGGAACAATGTGCCCCGGTGGCCTGCCTGCGCCAGGGTCGCGAGGGCACGGATGGTCGGGACATCCCCCGCACTGGCGCCGAAATCCGATTCAATGCCCCAGATCGACAGCACCGCCGGGCCCGGCACGCCGTACCGCGCTTCGATTCCTCGGAGGGTCGAAGCCAGCGCGGCGGCCCGCGCACGGCCCCGGGCGATCCGTCCGGCCGAGGCCGCACCGACCAGATAGTCCCAGACCGGCCGGACGAACTCGCTTTGGCGACGCGTCCGCGCCAGGATCGCGGCATCCGGAGCCACGATTCCGCGAAAGGCCGCGTCGAAGGTCTGGGCTGTCACGCCCCTCGCGGCCGCGTCGGGGCGCAGGGCGTCGACGAAGGAATGGAACGCACTGTCGGCGCCCGCCTTGTCCTTCGCCCGCGCTACTCCGGGAGCGCAGAGGCCGGCCGCGAGTAACGCCCTGCGTGACAGCACCCCGGTCAGATCCGATTGCGCTTGGCGAGGCGATCCTCCCAGGCGAGCGCCTGACCCACGATGGCGTCGAGATCGTCGTGCTGCGGACGCCAGCCCAGCCGGTCCCGGATCAGCCCCGCCTCGGCCACGATCTGGGCCGGATCGCCGGGCCGCCGGGGACACAGCCGCACCGTGAAGTCGCGACCGGAAATCCGCTTCACCACCTCGATGACGTCGAGCACGGAGTAGCCACGCCCGTAACCGCAATTCAGCGTCAGGCTATCGCCGCCCGAGCGCAGATGATCGAGCGCAACCCGGTGCGCCTCGGCGAGGTCCGAGACCTGGATGTAGTCGCGCAGGCACGAGCCGTCCGGCGTCGGGTAGTCGGCGCCGTAGACGTCGAGCCGCTCGCGCTGACCGAGCGCCGCCTGCGTGGCGACTTTAATCAGATGGGTGGCGTTCGGCGTCGACTGCCCGGACCGGCCCTGGGGGTCGGCGCCCGCGACGTTGAAGTAGCGCAGGATCACGTAGGTGAAGTCGTGGGCCGCCGCCGCGTCAGCGATCATCCACTCGCTCATCAGCTTCGAGCGGCCATAGGGGTTGATCGGCTTCAGCGGCAGATCCTCGGGGACCGGCACGACCTCCGGTTCGCCGTAGACTGCCGCCGTCGAGGAGAAGATCACATGGCGTACGCCGGCGCGGACCGCGGCCTCGATCAGCGAACGGGTCTTCACGGTGTTGGCGAGGTAGTAGCCGAGCGGGTCCGACACGGATTCCGGGACCACGATCTTGGCCGCGAAATGGGCCAGCGCGTCGATCCGATGCTGCAGGATGGTCTGCGTGACGAGAGCTTGGTCCGCCACGTCGCCCACCACGAGCTTGACGCCTTCCGGCACGGCCCAGTCGAAGCCGGTCGAGAGATCGTCGAGAACCACGACCTCCTCGTGGCCGGCGTCGAGCAGCGCCAAAACCATGTGGCTGCCGATATATCCGGCACCGCCCGTTACTAGGACCGCCATGTCACCCCCTCGATGCCGCCGCCATTAGGGCCGTGCCCGATCGCATTGCAATCACGAGCGGCTCTAAACCTCTATTTTGACGCGCTCTTGCGCCGAACCTCGGTCCTCTTTGGCGGAGAGCCCTTTAAGCCTGCTTACGTGGTTGCAGACGCTATATTTACGGCACACTGCCCCATACTATCCACATTGGGGTCTTGCGACGCGCCGCATTAGCCTGTCTCACTGCGGCGCCCGCCGGAACCGTGGGCCCGCTCCGGCCTGGGGCGCGTCCAGCCAGACGTTCTTTATCGTTGTTCACGTCGTTTCATTCAGTCCTTGGGGTTACCGATCGATGAAACCGATCCGCAAGGCCGTCCTGCCCGTCGCAGGCCTGGGCACGCGCTTCCTGCCAGCGACCAAGGCGGTCCCGAAGGAAATGCTTACGGTCGTCGACCGGCCGGTCGTTCAGCACGTCGTCGATGAGGCCCGGGAAGCCGGCATCGAACATTTCGTCTTCGTGACCGGACGCGGCAAGGCGGTCATCGAAGACCATTTCGATATTGCCTACGAACTCGATCGCACCCTTCAGGAGCGCGGCAAGACGGCCGCCTACGAGGATCTCAAGAAGGATCTGCTGAAGGCGGGGCAAACGAGCTTCACCCGCCAGCAGGCGCCCCTCGGGTTGGGCCACGCGGTGTGGTGCGCCCGCGAGATCATTGGCGACGAACCCTTCGCGGTGCTGCTGCCGGACATGCTGAGCCGGGGCTGCATGCAACAGATGCTGGCGACCTACGAGCGCCACGGCGGCAACGTCATCGCGGTCGAGGAAGTCCCCCCTGAGGAGACGCATCAGTACGGGATCGTCAGCGTCGGCGAGACCTTCGGCCAGTCCTTCCGGATCACCGGCATGGTCGAGAAGCCCAAGCAGGGCACCGCGCCATCGAATTACATCATCTCCGGGCGCTACATCCTGCAGCCTGAGATCTTCGGCATTCTTGAGCACGGCAAGAAGGGCGCGGGCGGCGAGATCCAGCTCACGGATGCCATGATCGACCTGATGGGGACGCAGGATTTCTTCGGCATGCGTTACGAGGGCCGGACCTACGACACCGGATCCAAGCTCGGCTTCTTGGTTGCGAACCTCGCCTATGCCCTGGAGCGTAAGGACTTGGCGGATCCGCTCAAGGCCGAGATCGCCAAGCTCCTCAAGGAACACGGCTGACCGAGCCCAGTACCAGCTCTCCCGCGATCCGGTTCCTGGTCCATCGCGGGAGGCAGGTATGCGCCGGATGCGGCCCACTCCGCGATTTAATCCTTGCGTCTTGTGCGCCGCACTTTATTTTGTGCGTTGCGAAATCGCGATGGCGTCGCGGTCTCGCAGCCCTTCTTGGGCGTTTCCTCCCTAGACTTCGGGCCGCTCCTTCGGGAGTGGCCTTTTTTGTTTTACGCTGGCCGTCGTGCTGATGGATCCTCGCACTGCCGAGGGAGCGCGTTATTCGGCTGCCATCCGGCGGGGCGTCAGATCACCGAGATCGGACGCGACAACCGTGATGATGGCCCGCAGTGAATCCGACAGCCCTTGAAACCCTGCATGCGTCGCGAGGCTGTTCTCGTTCATGTAGAGCGCGCGATTGAGCTCGATCTGCAGTGCATGACGTCCGAGGTTCGGCTCGCCGTAATGCTCGGTGATGAAGCCGCCCGCGTAGGGCTTGTTGCGCACCACGCGAAAGCCCCGGGCGCGGAAGGCAGCTTCGAACCGGTCGATGAGCGCGGGCGCGCAGGCCGTGCCGAAGCGGTCTCCGAGCACGACGTCGGCCTTCATCTCCGCGTCGCGCCCCAGGCTCGATGACGGCATGGAATGGCAGTCGATCAGCACGCAATGACCGTGGTGCTTGGCGGTGCGCTGGAGCAGGCTGCGCAGAAGCCGGTGATACGGCTTGTACAGCCCCTCGATCCGCGCCGTCGCCTCCTCGACCGGGAGCCGCCGGGCGTAGATCTCCTGACCGTCGGCGACGACGCGCGGAACCGTCCCCAGCCCGCCCGCAACGCGCATCGAGCGGGTGTTGGCGAAGGGCGGCAGCCGCCCGTCGAACATCCGCGGGTCGAGCTCGAACGGCTCGCGATTCACATCCAGGAAGGCGCGCGGAAAATTGGCCCGCAGCAGCGGCGCACCGAGTTCGACCACGGGCGCGAACAGGCGCTCGACATGTGCGTCCTCCGACCGGCGCAGGGCCAGGGCGTCGAGGCGCGACGCTGCGATGAAATGCGGGGGGTAGACGGCCCCGGAATGACCGGTATTGAAGACGAAGGGCAGGGTATGCGCCGCGGGTTCGTCCACTGCATAGGGCGGCGCAAATCCGAAGGCGTCTGGCTTGACCGATTCGGAAGCGCTCATCGATGCGTGGACAACCCGGCGGTGGAAGGAGCACGGCAGATCCGCACTGTGGTGCGCGTTCGCTCGCCTGTCCACTCCGCGCCGTCGGTCGCACTTGCAATCGGCGACACGGGCGGCGTGTCGTTCGCCGACAATCCTAACACCTTGTTTACCATCCCGTCCCTTTATGGGATCAACACCACGATACGAAGGCTCGGATCCGGCCGATGAAAATCCTGCTGGCGGAAGACGACAACGACATGCGCCGGTTTCTGGCCAAGGCGTTGCAGAATGCGGGCTACGACGTCCTGTCCTTCGACAACGGGCTCTCGGCCTACAACCGGCTGCGCGAGGAGCCGTTCGAGCTGCTGCTGACCGATATCGTGATGCCCGAGATGGACGGCATCGAGCTGGCGCGGCGCGCCACCGAACTCGATCCCGACATCAAGGTCATGTTCATCACCGGCTTCGCGGCCGTGGCGCTGAACCCCGATTCCAAGGCGCCGAAGGATGCGAAGGTCCTGTCGAAGCCGTTCCATCTGCGCGACCTCGTCAACGAGGTCGAGAAGCTTCTGGCGGCCTGACGGATATCCGGATCGGCCGGATGTCCGGTCGAGACGGATTAAGCCTGTGACCGAGCGGACATAGGCAATTCGGCCCGCGCTCACCTATATGTCGGGTGGTCACGCGCGGGACTTCGAACGCCATGCAGCCGGTCACCATCTACACCACGGCGTGGTGTCCCTATTGTTCGGCGGCCAAGAGCCTGCTGAAGCAGAAAGGCGTCTCCTTTCAGGAGATCGATGTCGAGCGCATTCAGGGCGCCCGCGCCACCATGGTCGGCAAGTCCGGCGGCCGGACCAGCGTGCCCCAGATCTTCGTGGGCGCCACGCATGTCGGCGGTTGCGATGACCTCTATGCCCTCGACCGGGCCGGCAAGCTCGATCCGCTCCTGAAAGACACCGCCGATGCGTGAGGCCCGATTCACGGTGGCCTGCGTCCAGATGCGCTCGGGCCGCGACCCGGGCACGAACCGCGACGCGGCTGTCGCGGGCGTGCGCGATGCGGCCGCCCGGGGCGCGGCCTACGTGCAGACGCCGGAGATGACGTCCCTGGTGGAGCGGAGCCGCGAGCGCCTGTTCGCGAACGTCACCACCGAGGATCGGGATCCGACGCTGGCAGCCTTGCGTCAGGCCGCGCGGGAGACCGGTACGGTGGTGCAGGTCGGCTCCATCGCGGTGCGGTCCGGCGACAGGATCGCCAACCGCGCCTACCTGATCGACGCGGAGGGCGCGATCGTCGCAGCCTACGACAAGCTGCATCTGTTCGATGTCGATCTGCCCAGCGGTGAGCGCTGGCGCGAATCAGCGACGTATACGGGCGGCGCCTGTGCGGTGGTCGCCGAAACGTCGCTGGCCACGATCGGCCTGACGATCTGCTACGACATCCGCTTCCCTGGCCTGTACCGTGCCCTCGCGGAGGCGGGGGCCGAGGTGCTGACCGCGCCGGCCTGTTTCACCCGTCAGACGGGTGCGGCGCACTGGCACGTCTTGCAGCGGGCGCGGGCGATCGAGACCGGTGCCTTCGTGATCTCGGCGGCGCAGGGCGGCGTCCACGAGGATGGGCGCGAGACCTTCGGCCATTCGCTTATCGTCGATCCCTGGGGACGCATCCTCGCCGACGCGGGCGGGGACGAGCCCGGCCTTATCCTGGCGGAGATCGACCTTGCGCAGGTCGCCGATGCCCGGGCGCGAATCCCGTCGCTGAAGCACGGGCGCGCGTTCACCGTCGAGCGGGTCGGCCGGCCGGTCGAAGCGGTACAATAGACACCCAAAGAAAAAGAATGATCCGGTACAGTCTCGTCTGCGAGGCCGGACACGGCTTCGAGAGCTGGTTCCCGTCCTCCGATTCCTTTGACACCCAAGTGGCGCGCGGCCTCGTGGCCTGCCCGGTCTGCGACAGCAGCGCGGTCGGCAAGGCCCTGATGGTGCCGAGTATCGCGCGTACCGACCGGGGACCGGTCGTGCGTCCGGCGCAGGCCGAGGCTCCCGTGGCCCTGATCGCCGAGCCTGAGCGGCAGGTCCGGGCGATGTTGAAGGCCCTGCGCGAACACGTCGTGTCGAATTCCGAGCATGTCGGCCCTCGCTTCCCCGAGGAGGCGCGCAGGATCCATTACGGCGAGGCGGAGGGCCGCTCGATCTACGGTGAGGCCAGTCCCGCCGAGGCGCGTGCCCTGATCGATGAGGGGATCGAAGTCGCCGCGATTCCGATCCTGCCGGACGATCGCAACTAGGACATCGGCCCGACGGACAAGAGCCGGATCGACGACCGCGACTTCGATCCGTTCAGCGCCGCACCGCGGCGGTTCCCGCCAGGGAGGCCAGCAGGAACGCCACAAGAGCATTCCAGCCCGCCAGCGAAACCCCGAGCACCCGCAAAGCCGCCACCGAGCAATCCACCACCTTGGTGGTCTGCAGGGCGTTCAGGAAGTCGCCGACCTGGCCCGGGTTGGCACCCGTTCCCCCGCCGCAATCGGTCGGCCCCGGCCAGAAGCCCCATTCGGCGCCCGCGTGGTAGACGCCGATGCCGGCACTGTAGAGCAGGCCGAGGGCGGCGAGCCCGAGGGCGATCCGCGCGAGGCGTTCCGGGGCGAACAGCGCGATGAGACCGAGCGGCAAGGCCGCGTAATACGGCAGGCGCTCGGTCAGGCACAGCTTGCAGGGCGCATAACCGTATCCGTACTGCATCAACAGCACGGCCGCGAGGGTCGCGGCGGACAGGATCGCCAGCCACAGGCCGGCGGTTTTAAGACGAAGCGCGGCCGCCGTATTCATGGCTACAGGATCACCTTGAACAGCAGGAACCCGAGGACGATCAGCGCGACCGAGATCGCCACGACCGCGTTGAGATGCCGATCGAGGACGCCGCGGATCTGGACACCGTAGCGACCGAGCAGCCCGGCCAGGATGAAGAACCGGGCGCCACGGGTGATGACCGACAGGACGAAAAACCAGAACAGAGAGTAATGGGCGAAGCCCGACGTGATCGTGACGAGCTTGTAGGGGATCGGCGTCAGTCCCTTCAGCAGGATCACCCAATGCCCGTACCGGGCGTAGGAATCCTGGAAGGTCGCGGCCGAATTCTGCAGGCCGTAGAGGCGGATCAGCCATTCCCCGACGGAATCGAACAGTAGGGCGCCGATCGCGTAGCCGACGAGGCCGCCCAGGACCGACGCGACGGTCGCGATGGTGGCGTAGAGCCAGACCCGGTCAGGTCGGCTGACCGCCATCGGTACCAGCATCGCGTCCGGCGGCACGGGGAAGAACGAACTTTCGGCGAAAGCCACGGCGCCGAGCGCGTAGGGCGCGGAGGGCCTGACGCTGAGGGCCAGGATCCACGCATAGAGCCGGCGGAGCATTCGATCTCCCGAACTGAGTAAACGGCTGCCCTTTGAGCATAGGTGCCACGCCTTGGCCAGATCGCCGGCGCGCGCGAAAAATACGCTTGGCCGGCACAGGGGACCTGTGCGAAGAGCGCCGTGCACGCGGGTATGGCGGAATTGGTAGACGCGGGCGACTCAAAATCGCCAGCCGCAAGGCGTGGGGGTTCGATTCCCTCTACCCGCACCAGTCGGCCGAGCGTCCGCTCCTCTTCGCGCATTCTGTCGCTGGGACGCCCCAACTGGCAGGTGCGATGGATCGGGTCCGGCCCGGTCAGTCTGTCAGGGACGCCGCGTCGCGATGTCCCCGATCGGGGCTGCCCTATCTGGATTGAGACGCGGCCAGCCAAGCCGCTCCGCAGACAGGGCAGGGCCGTGAGCGACCGTCGAAGCGTGGCGATCCTAGGGGCCGGCATGGCCGGAGCCGCGGCGGCATGCAGGCTGGCGGAGGCCGGACTGAGCGTGCAAGTGTTCGACAAGGGACGCGCCATCGGCGGACGAATGGCGACCCGTCGGCACGGGTCGATGCAATTCGACCACGGTGCCCAGTTCATGCGGGCGCACGGGCCCGCCTTCGAAGCACAACTCGAAGATTGGGAGCGACGTGGCATCGCGGCGCCCTGGGCGGGTGGCGGGCGTCACGTGGGCGTGCCCGATATGACCGCGCCGGTGAGGGATCTCCTGGCCGAGATTCCCGTCGCGAGCGAGACGACGGTCGCGCGGATCCGCCGGAGCGGAACGACATGGCAGGTCGAGGCCGCCGCGGACGCGATCCATGGTCCGTTCGACGCTGTGGCGATCACCTTCCCAGCACCGCAGGTGAAAGGCCTGCTGGACGCATCCGGATACGCCCTTCCGGGCGTCGAGCGCGCGGCCTACGCCCCGTGCTGGTCGCTGATGGTCGCCGCAGAGGGTGCGATGATCGAGGCTCTGATCGAACCGCGGGCGGATCCGATCGGGTTGATCGCGGCGGACGGGTCGAAGCCTAACCGCGCCATCGGCGACCGGCTGACGATCCACGCGACGGCGGATTGGTCGCGCGATCATCTCGAGGAGCCGAAGGAGGCGATCATCGCCACGCTGCTCCAGGCGGCCGAGCGCCATCTCGGCACGGCCTTGCGTTCGACTTATGTTGAGGCCCACCGCTGGCGCTACGCCCAGGTCGAGCGCCGGCTGGGAATGCGCAACCTTTACGATCCGGTCCTGCGGCTCGGCGCGGCCGGCGACTGGTGCCTCGGGGCGCGGATCGAGGCGGCCTATGACAGCGGATCGGCGCTGGCCGGGGCCATCCTGGCCGATCTCGGCGCCGGGGCATGATTCCGCCGATTGCCTTCCATCCTGCCTACGAGGCCAGCCTGCCCGCCGGTCACCGCTTCCCGATGCGGAAATACGGATTGCTGGCCGAGACGCTGATCGCCAGGGGGCTCGCGCCGTTGGGCTTCGTGACGCCCGAGCCGGCCAGCGCGGAGATCCTGCTCCGGGCCCACGATCCGGCTTACGTGGAGGCGGTCCTTACCTGCTCCGTGTCCCGGGACATCGAGAAGGCGATCGGGCTTCCGGTTGATGCCGCAATCGTCCGGCGCTCGCGCAGCTCCGTGGGCGGGACCTTGCTGGCCGCACGGCTGGCGCTTGCGGAGGGGCTCGCGGGCAGCGCCGCGGGCGGTAGCCACCACGCCCGCCGGCAGCAGGGGGCCGGCTTCTGCGTGCTCAACGACGTGGCGGTGGCGGCCCGGACGCTTCAGGCCGAGGGGCAGGTGCGGCGCGCCCTGGTGGTCGACCTCGACGTCCATCAGGGGGACGGCACGGCCGATTGCCTAGCCCTGTGCCCCGACCTGTTCACGCTCTCCATTCACTGTGAGAACAACTACCCGTCCCAGAAGATCGCCGGCGACCTGGATATCGGCCTGCCGGACCGGCTCGGTGACGAAGCGTACCTCGCCGTGCTGCGCGCCCGCCTGCCGCAATTGCTCGATGCGTTCCAGCCGGATCTCGTCTTCTACAATGCCGGCGTCGACCCGCATGAGGATGACCGGCTGGGCCGGCTCTGCCTGACCGACGATGGCCTGCTGGCCCGGGACCGGTTTGTCGTGGCTCAGGCCCGAGCCCGGAGAATTCCCATCGTCGCGGTGATCGGTGGCGGCTACGCGACGGATGTCGAGGCCCTGGCCAAGCGCCACGCCCTCGTCTTCGAAGCCCTGGCCGCAGAGGCCTCAGGCGCGTCGCACGGCCGATGATGCACTGCCGCATCAGTGTTGGACGAAGCGGGCTGATCCGGTGACGTGGTAAGGTTTGCGCAAGCCTCGCAGCACAAGTTGCCAGAACTGCGGATGGGCTGCGCCACACATCCGCACTCCGCAATCGGTCGCCGTTGAGGTTGGGTCCATGCTTGCGCGGGTCTGGGACGTGCTGAAGGCGACGCTGGCTGTGGCAGCCCTGATCGCTGCCGCCCTCGTATCGGCCGACAAGCTCGACCGGCAACGGGCGCAACCGGCGATCGCCGTCGTGGCCGGCGAACCGGTGATTACCGGCGCCATCGCCCCCGGCGCGCGTCCCTGAACAAGAGTCGTCGCGCGGATTTGCGGGTCGTTCAGCCCTACCAGCCGTTGATCCGCGGCCAGATCGCGCCGGTGAGACGGCCGCCCGCCATGGCGTGATAGCGGTCATGCTGCGCCCCCGTGGCGCAGGCGTGATTGGGCAGGATGCGCAGGCGCGCACCGACCGGAAGATCGGGCAGGACGGCCGTCGAGCCTTTCCGCAGGGCCACGATTCCGTGCTCCTGATTGGCGTCGGCGACGATCAGGTCTGGATAGGGCTGGCCGGTGCGATCGCATGCAAGGCCATAGCCCTGGTCGACCGCCTGCCGGGCCGTACCCCGATCGCGTGACAACGCCATCCAGCCGGCATCGGTGATGATCCAGCCCTTCTCCCGCTGGTGGCCGATCACCGTAGCCAGGACGGTGAGCGCGATGTCCGACACCGTGCAGGAGCCGACGCCGGCCTGGAACAAGTCTCCGATCATGAAGACGCCGGCGCGAACCTCGGTGATGCCCTCCAGGGTCTCGGCGTACCGCGCTGTCGGGGTGGAGCCGACGCTGACCACCGGGCAGGGCAGGCCTGCGTCCCGGAGCGATGCCGCCGCCATCACCGCGGCTACGCGCTCGGCCTCGGCGGCGGCCCGGAGCGCGTCCGGCTCGCTCAGCCCATAGCTGTCGCCGGCGTGCAGCAGAACGCCGCGCAGGCTGGCCTCCCCGGCGAGGACGCGACCGATCGCGACGAGCGTTTCCGAATCCTGCGGTTTCACACCGGAGCGGTGACCATCCGCGTCGACCTCGATCAGCACCGGGAGGCGGTCGCCGGTGCGACGGCTCCAGGCCGCCACGGCCTCCGCCTGATCGCGCGAGTCGAGGATGATCGCGAGATCGGTCTGCCAATGCCGCCGGATCCAGCCGACCCGTTCGAGCTTCTGCGGCGCGATCCCGACCGCGTAGATCATGTCCCGGACGCCGCCCTCGGCGAAGTACTCGGCCTCGCGAAGTGTGGAGACGGTCGCAGGACCGGCCTCACTCGCCATGGCGATCCGGGCGACGTCGCGGGACTTGGTGGTCTTGAGATGCGGGCGCAGGGCCACGCCGAGCCCATCGAGCCGCGCACGCAGGGTGGCGACGTTGGCTTTCAGCCGATCGGCGTCGAGGAGGAGGCAGGGCGTCTCGATGAGGTCGAGCCCGTCATCCTCGACCGATACCGCGATCTCATCCGCCATCACGCCGCTCCCAATTGCCCAGGGACGGCTGTCTGATAGGCGTTTGCCGGCGCGGGTCCAAGATGGACTGGCCGCAGACCTCGCTCCGGGCAGAACGCGTCAGGCGGATGTCCGCACCGCCGCCACGAAGGCCGCCGCATCGCGCGCGACATCGGCCGCCGCCTTACCGGGACGGTAAAGGTACGAGCCAAGGCCAAAGCCATCGGCGCTCGCCGCGCGCCATGCGGCGATGCCCTCGGGCGTCACGCCGCCGACGGCGAGGACACGTGTCCCCGGGGGAAGCACGGCCCGGTGGGCCCGCAAAGCCGCCGACGAGGCGACATCCGCCGGAAACAGTTTCAGCGCGGTCGCGCCGGCCGCGAGCGCCGTGAAGGCTTCGCTCGGCGTCTGGTATCCGGGCAGGGAGACGAGGCCGAGAGCACGGGTCGCGCGGATCACCGCCGCATCCACGTTGGGCGAGACGATCAGGCTGCCGCCCGCCGCCTGGACCGCCTCGACCTGCGCGGGTTCGAGGACGGTGCCGGCGCCGACAAGGGCGCGCCCGGCCAAGCGCTCCGCCAGAATCGCGATGCTGCGCAGCGGATCGGGCGAGTTGAGCGGCACCTCGATCAGCGTGAAGCCCGCATCCACGAGGGCATCGCCCACCGCGGGCGCCTCCTCCGGCGTCAAACCTCGCAGGATCGCGACCAGCGGGCAGGCGGCGAAGGCCGCTTCGAATCGTTCGGGGACCGTCATGCGTTCAGGCTCCAGAGGGCGTGGATACCGGCCGTGGTCGATCCGTCCGGCACGGTGACGGACGTCCCGCCGAACTCCGCGATGGCGACACGATAGAGTTCGGTTAGGGCTCCACCGCCCAGCAGATGGACCGGTCGGCGGCTCAGGTCGTCCCGGATCGCGACATCTGCGCCGATCAGCACGCCGCTGGCATAGGCCGCCGCCTCGGACGGCTCGAGCCGGTCGAGTAGCAGCCCAGCCCGGACCTCGAACAGGGTCGCAGCGAGATTGCCGGACGCGATCCCCCGGCGAAGGCCGCGCCGGAACGGGGCCCCGTCCGAGACGACCCCATCGAGCATGCCGGCGAGGATCCCGTGGGTTCGCAGCAGGGCGAAGAGTTCGCCGGTCATCACCGTGGTGAAATTCGTGATGGCACCGTCGATCGTCTCGATCCATTTGTTGTGTGTGCCGGGCTGGCAGAACAGGGCGGTCGCCGGTGCGGCGCCTGCGTGGATCGCGCCCAGCACCTGGATCTCTTCGCCCCGCATCACGTCGGGTCGCCGGCCGTCGCGCAGGGCGACGCCGGGAACGATGCGCACGCCCGGCGCGGCCTCCCGACAGGATTCGGCTAGCCGGTCCAGCGTGGCGGGCGCATCGACGTAAGGCGCCTCGCACCAACCGCGGCTGGATCCCACCATGCCGACCGCGATGACCGATTCCGCGCCCAGGCGCGCGCGCAACGCCGCGATCTCGGCCGGGTACGCGTCCCGCGCGAGGCTCAGCACGCCGCGATCGTCCCGGAGGGAATGGAGCACCGTACCATCCGGCGCCACCGCGTAGGCGCGCCGGTTGGTGGTGCCCCAATCGACCGCGATGTAGGCCGCGTGACGGGCCATGCGTTCTCCTCACGCTGCAGCAGCAGATTTGTCTGAGTTATTAGCGCTCGTCGGCTTGGTCAAGCTTCGGCCGGTCCGGCCGCCGACACGAGACACCGATATACCAGCCGGGGATTGTCGCGTTGCGCCGCGCGTTTGCGATGGACGGACCCGCTGCGCTTCGGCGATATGGCGGCAAGATTCAAAACAAGAATTAAAACTTGGGAGGAACGTGCTTGGCACGGGACGTGATCCTGGCGACTGACGGCCTGACGATGGAATTCCGCGGCTTCCGCGCCGTGAACGGCGTGGCGTTGCAGGTGGAGCGCGGGACGATCCACGCGCTCATCGGGCCGAACGGGGCCGGCAAGACCACCTGCTTCAACCTGCTGACCAAGTTCCTGATCCCAACCGCCGGCACGATCCGCTACAAGGATCGCGACATCACCGGCCTGAAGGCCGCCGACGTGGCTCGGCTGGGCCTCGTGCGCTCGTTTCAGATCTCGGCCGTCTTTCCCCACCTGACCGTGATGGAAAACGTCCGCATCGCCCTGCAACGGCGGCGGCGCGGCGATTCCTTCGATTTCTGGCGGGCCGAGCGGGTGTTGCGCGCGCTGAACGGTGAGGCGCTCGCTCTGGTCGAGGCCGTGGGCCTGTCGGACTTCGCGGATGTGCAGGCCGTCGAGCTGTCCTACGGCCGCAAACGCGCGCTGGAGATCGCCACCACGCTCGCCCTCGATCCCGAGATGCTGCTCCTCGACGAGCCGATGGCCGGTATGGGCCATGAGGACGTGGAGCGCACGGCGCAGCTCATCCGTCGGGTCTCGAAGGACCGGACCATTCTGATGGTGGAGCACAACCTGTCGGTGGTCGCGTCCCTGTCGGATCGCATCACCGTGCTGGCCCGCGGGCAGGTTCTTGCCGAGGGCGATTACGCCACCGTCTCCAAGGATTCCCGCGTGATCGAGGCTTATATCGGGGCCGGACATGCTTGAGGCGACCGCGAAGGCATACACGCCCGCCGCGGCAGCCGGCGCACTCCTCACCGTCCGCGGCCTGGAGGGCTGGTACGGCGAGAGTCACGTGCTCCACGGCATCGACATCGACGTGCGGACCGGAGAGGTGATCACGCTGCTCGGCCGCAACGGCGCCGGCAAGACCACGACGCTCCGGGCGATCATCGGCATCCTCGGCAAGCGCGCCGGCTCGATCGTCTACGACGGTGTCGAGACGGTCCGGATGGCGTCGCGCAACATCGCCCGCCTCGGCATCGGCTACGTGCCTGAGGAGCGCGGCATCTTCGCGAGCCTGACCGTCCACGAGAACCTGATGCTGCCGCCGCGGGTGAAGCCCGGCGGCATGACGGTGGCCGAGATCCATACGCTGTTCCCGAACCTGAAGGAGCGGGCCGGCAGCCAGGGCACCAAGCTCTCGGGCGGCGAGCAGCAGATGCTGGCGATCGGCCGGATCCTGCGCACCGGCGCCAAGCTGATCCTGCTCGACGAGCCGACCGAAGGTCTCGCGCCGGTCATCGTCCAGCAGATCGGCCGAACCATCCAGCAGTTGAAGGGGCAGGGATACACTATCATCCTGGTCGAACAGAACTTCCGCTTCGCACAGACCTTGGCGGACCGACATTTCGTGATCGAGCAGGGGCGGGTGGTCGACATGATCCCCAATGCCGAGCTAGACGCCAATATCGACAAGCTTCACGCCTATCTGGGCGTCTAAGCCTGTCCAAGAATACTGTCGAAGCGCCAGAACCGGTGCCCCGAGTTCCGGCCGGCGGAATAGAGCCGCGCCGAAAGAGGATGGAAACGCGTATGTTCGGACGTATCGCCCGGCCCGTGACCCTCGCCGCCCTCGCGGGCGCCCTGATGATGGGCACCGCCGCGGCGCAGACTAACGTGAAGATCGGCATCCTCGGTGACCGCTCGGGCGCCTATTCGGACATCAGCGGCGAGGGCTCGGTGGTGGCGGCCAAGCTCGCGGTCGAGGATTTCAAGCCGGAGCAGCACGGGCTGAAGGTCGAGATCGTCTCGGCCGACCACCAGAACAAGCCGGATGTCGGCGCCGCCATCGCCCGGCAATGGTACGATCGCGACAATGTCGACATGATCACCGACGGGGTGACGTCCTCGGTCGCTTTGGCGATCAGCCAGGTCACCAAGGAGAAGAACAAGGTCTTCATCGACACCGGCGCCGGCACCGCCGACCTCACCGGCCCGCAATGCACGCCGAACACGATCCACTGGGTCTACGACACCGTAGCGCTCGCCAACGGCACCGGCGGCGCCATGGTCAAGCGCGGCGGCACCACGTGGTTCTTCCTCACCGCCGATTACGTGTTCGGCCAGACGCTCCAGCGCGACACCAGCGCGGTCATCACCAAGAACGGCGGCAAGGTTCTCGGCTCGGTGAAGACGCCGTTCCCGACCTCGGACTTCTCGTCCTTCTTGCTGCAGGCGCAAGGGTCGGGCGCCAAGGTGATCGGGCTGGCCAATGCCGGCACCGACACGATCAATTCGATCAAGCAGGCGGGCGAGTTCGGCATCACCGAGGGCGGGCAGGCTTTGGCCGGCTTGCTGGTCTTCTCATCGGACGTGCACTCGCTGGGCACCAAGGTCGCCCAGGGGCTGGTGCTGACCGAGCCGTTCTACTGGGACCTGAACGACAAGACCCGTGCCTTCTCGGACCGCTTCGCCAAACAGATGAAGGGCGGCTCGAAGCCCACGGCCAATCATGCCGGCGTCTACTCGGACGTGCTGCACTACCTGAAGGCGGTGGCGGAGACGAAATCGACTGCCGACGGTGCGGCCACGGTCGCCAAGATGAAGGCGATGCCGACAGACGATCCGCTGTTCGGCAAGGGCGTGATCCGCGCCGACGGGCGCAAGATCCACGACATGTACCTGTTCGAGGTCAAGAAGCCCGCCGAGTCGAAAGGCGAGTGGGACCTCTACAAGACGCTCGAGACCATCCCGGGCGATCAGGTTTTCCGCCCGCTGAACGAGGGCAATTGCCCCCTCGTGAAGGGCTGAGCATGGTAGCGGGGCGCGGAGACCGGCCATGACCACGATCTTCGGTGTGCCGATGCAGGCCCTGTTCGGGCAATTGCTGCTCGGCCTGATCAACGGCTCGTTCTACGCGATCCTGTCGCTCGGGCTCGCGATCATCTTCGGGCTCCTCAACATCATCAACTTCGCCCACGGCGCGCTCTACATGATGGGCGCGTTCGTGGCCTGGATGCTGCTCACCTATGTCGGGCTCGGCTATTGGTGGGCGCTGGGGCTGGCGCCGCTCGTGGTTGGTGCCTTCGGGATCGTGCTGGAGCGGCTGCTGATCGCCCGGCTGTACAAGCTCGACCACCTCTACGGCCTGCTGCTCACCTTCGGCTTGGCGCTGATCATTCAGGGCCTGTTCCGCAACCAGTACGGCGTCTCGGGCCTGCCCTACGCGATCCCGCCCGAACTGTCGGGCGGCCAGCGCCTGCCGTTCATGTTCCTGCCGAACTATCGGGCCTGGGTGGTGGTGGCGTCGCTCACCGTCTGCATCGCCACGTGGCTCGTGATCGAGAAGACAAAGCTCGGCGCCTATCTGCGAGCCGCCACCGAGAACCCGACGCTGGTCCAGGCCTTCGGAGTCAACGTGCCGCTGTTCCTGACGCTGACCTATGGATTCGGCGTCGCGCTCGCGGGCTTCGCGGGCGTACTCGCCGCGCCGATCTACTCGGTGAACCCGAATATGGGCGCCGACATCATCATCGTGGTCTTCGCCGTGGTGGTGATCGGCGGCATGGGCTCGATCATCGGCTCGGTGATCACGGGCTTCGCCCTCGGCCTCGTCGAGGGGCTCACCAAGGTGTTCTACCCGGAAGCGTCGGCGACCGTGATCTTCGTGATCATGGTGCTGGTGCTGCTCGTCAAACCCGCCGGCCTGTTCGGGCGCACGGCCTGACCCGCGAAGAGGCTCGACACCCATGGCCGACACCGCCGCCATCGACGCCGTCCCGATCGCCGCCGCGCCGGCGACCGGCCGCGACGACAAGGCGCTCCACCGCCTGATCTTCGTCGGCATCGCCGTGCTGCTGATCCTGGCGCCGCTGGTGCTCTACCCCGTCTACCTGATGAAGGTGCTGTGCTTCGCGCTGTTCGCGCTCGCCTTCAACCTGCTGCTCGGCTACGGCGGCCTGCTCTCCTTCGGACACGCCGCCTATTTCGGCATGGCGAGCTACCTCTGCGCCTACACGGCCAAGCAGCTCGGCTTCACGCCCGAACTCGCGATCCTCAGCGGGACCGCCACGGCGGCTCTGTTCGGGCTCGTCTTCGGCGCGCTGGCGATCCGACGGCAGGGCATCTACTTCTCGATGATCACCCTGGCGCTCGCCCAGATGGCGTTCTTCTTCTCGCTGCAGGCGAAGTTCACCGGCGGCGAGGACGGCATCCAGGCGGTGCCCCGCGGCAATCTGTTCGGCGTGATCAGCCTCGCGGACGACCGGGCGATGTACGGCCTCGTCTGCGTGATCTTCATGGCCGGGATGCTGCTGATCTACCGCATCATCCATTCGCCGTTCGGGCAGGTGCTGAAGGCGATCCGCGACAACGAGCCGAGGGCGATCTCGCTGGGCTACCGGGCGAGCCAGTACAAGCTCGCGGTGTTCGTGCTCTCAGCCACGCTCGCTGGTTTGGCCGGCTCCACCAAGGCGATCGTGTTTCAGCTCGCCTCGCTCACAGACGTGCACTGGTCGATGTCGGGCGAGGTGGTGCTGATGACGCTGGTCGGTGGCATGGGCACCGTGTTCGGGCCGATCGTGGGTGCTTTGGTGATCGTCACCATGGAGACCTACCTCGCCCAGTTCGGCGCCTGGGTGACGATCATCCAGGGCTGCGTCTTCGTGCTGTGCGTGCTGCTGTTCCGGGAGGGGATCGTAGGTCTGATCGCCCGTGTGGTGCGCCGGCCGTTGTAAATTGGCCCGGCGCGCGCCGGTCGGTTTCTGGTTCTGGTCAGTCTTCGTTAACCAAGACCGGTGAACCTGACGCATCAAAGCAGTCAGGTCCGCCATGACGAAGGTCCGTCCCCTCAGCATCGACGATCCTGCGCACGACTGCCCGGTCCCACCGGAGACCGTCGGACGCCTGATCAAAGCCGACCACGAAGACACCGCCTTCCTGCTTGACGGGATCCCGGAGGCGACCCGCGCCCGGCTCGCCGTATGGCTCTACGGCCGCAGCCACACGCATGAGGTCGGTGTCCGGGTGGCGGCGACGTGCGAGGGCGCGACCCTGCGCCGGGCGGCCGGGGTCGTCGGCAATGCCCTGTACGACCTGTCCCGGCGCCCCTACGCGGCGCCGAGCCACGGCACGCGCGCCGGCGCCAGCCGGATCTCCCTCGGCGGGACGCGGCACCGCGCCTGAGCGACGCCGACGATTGGATCGAAGCCGGCGAGGGTCTATCGTCGGCGGCGATGTCCACCCAAGTCCACTCCGTCCGCCGCCTCGACCCCGTGCTCGTCGACCGCATCGCCGCGGGTGAGGTGGTGGAGCGCCCGGCCTCGGCCGTGAAGGAGCTGGTCGAGAACGCCATCGATGCCGGCGCCCGGTCCATCGAGGTAACCGTCGAAGCGGGTGGCCGCCGGCTGATCCGCGTGGTCGACGACGGGCGCGGCATGAATCCGGACGACCTCGATCTCGCGGTCGAACGCCACGCCACATCGAAGCTCCCCGGGGGCGATCTGACGGCGATCGACACGCTGGGCTTCCGCGGCGAGGCGCTGCCCTCGATCGGGGCAGTCTCGCGGCTCGCCATCGTCAGCCGAACGCCGGAGGCCGAAGCGGGGGCGAGCCTGATTGTCGAAGCGGGCCTGAAGGGTCCGGTCCGCCCGGCGCCGGCGCAGCGCGGCACCCGGATCGAGGTGACCGAGCTGTTCGCCGCAACCCCCGCCCGGCTGAAGTTCCTCAAATCCGACCGGGCCGAGAACGCCGCGATCGCCGAGACCCTGCGGCGGCTCGCCGTCACGCAGCCCGGGATCCGCTTCAGCCTGCGGGCCGATGCCGCCCAGCCCCTGGTCCTGCCGGCCGAGACCGGCCCCGAGGCGGATCTGCGCCGGCTCTCCGCGGTGCTGGGACCGGACTTCGCCGCCAACGCCCTGCCGGTCTCGCTGGCCCGCGAGGGCTTCGCGGTCACCGGCCAGATCGGCCTGCCGACCTACCACCGGGGCGCTGGGACCCACATCCATCTCGCGGTCAACGGCCGGCCGGTGCGCGACCGGCTGCTCCTCGGGGCGGTGCGGGGCGCTTATGCCGACACCCTGGCCTCGGACCGTCACCCGGTGCTCGGTCTCGTGATCACGTGCGATCCCGAACGGGTCGATGTGAACGTCCATCCGGCCAAGACCGAGGTGCGCTTCCGCGAACCGGGACTGGTACGGGCGCTGATCGTCAGCGCCATCCACGACGCCCTGCGCCGCGGCGGCGCCCGCTCGGCCACCACGGGTGCGGCGCGGACCCTCGACGCCCTGCGTCCCGCCGGGCCAGCGCTCGCGATCCATACCGGACTCGCCGCGCCGAGCCTGTTCCAGCCCACGCGGCCCGGCCCGTTCGCGGCCGGAGCGCCCTCGGTGGCAGCGCCCGCGGGCTACCGCGGCTCACAGGCGTGGCGACCGGCGCCGGCCCCAAGCTCCGCGGAGCCGGCCTACACCCTGTCCGAGGCGGGTGGTTTCGCGGAAGAGCCCCAAGCCGCCTTCGCTGGGCCGGATTTGGCGGCCCCGCCCCAGGCGGATGTCCGGACGCTCGAAGAGGCGCCGGAGGCGATCGACCATCCCCTCGGGGCGGCGCGGGCGCAGATTCACGAGACCTACATTTTCGCCCAGACCCGCGATGGGCTCGTCATCGTCGATCAGCACGCGGCCCACGAGCGCCTCGTCTACGAGCGGATGAAGGCCGAGCGGGCAGCGGGCGGCATCGCCCGGCAGGGGCTGCTGATCCCCGATGTTGTGGAGATGAGCCCCGAAGAAGCCGACCGTCTGGTCGCCGCCGCGCCGGACCTCGACAGGCTCGGGCTGACCATTGAGGCGTTCGGGCCCGGGGCCGTTCTGGTCCGGGAGGTGCCGGCCGCACTGATCCGGGCGTCGGTGCGCGATCTCGTCACCGACATTCTGGACGCCCTCGAAGCGAGCGGGGACGAGGAGGGCGGCGCAGCCGCCGTGGAGGGCGGTGCGCTGGGCCGGCGGCTCGACGCGGTGCTCTCGCGCATGAGCTGCCACGGCTCGGTCCGCGCCGGCCGCCGCCTGAGGCCGGAGGAGATGAACGCGCTCCTGCGCGAAATGGAGGCGACGCCGAATTCCGGCCAGTGCAACCACGGCCGCCCGACTTCGATCGCGCTGAAGCTGTCGGACATCGAGCGGCTGTTCGGCCGGCGGTGACGCCGAACGTTCGCGCGGAGCGAGCTTGAATCTTCTATGCCAATGGCATACCAAAAACTATGGTCGCGCTCGGACGTCACCTTTGCGTTTCGGGAGGACGGTCTTTCCGGCGGCGACGTCATCACGGTGACGGTCACCACCCCGGTCGGATTGCTGCACCTGATGGCCGAGGTTGCCGTCGAGGATGCGGGACGGACGTTGAGACTGTTCGGCGTTCACATGCACGCGGAGGGTGGCGCTGAGGCTTGCGGACCTGCAAATCTGAGGCGCTTGGCGCGCTGGGCAATCGAGGAGACCGGCTTTGATAAACTCGTCCTTGAAGGAGCGATTCGAACGTTTGGGTCCCGTCCAGGACGTATCCCGGGTCAGCTCCGGTTCGCCCGCAGTGATCTCCCTGACAACAGCCTCACGTCATGAGCCGGTCCAGGTCGTCACTGCGGCGCTGGTCCTCGCCGCCCGGGGCCTGAGCCTTCTTAAGGCCAAGCGGGTCTTGGAGGAGATGCTTGCGAAGGGCCGGGCTGTCGTGGAACTCCCCACGGTCGAAGATCCCGGCCAACTCGCCGTTGACCTCGCCGAGGCAGGATGCGCGGCAGCAAGCGTGACCCGGGACGCTGTTGATGTCCGCGCGGTTCGGGAGCGCCTGGGCCTTACACAGGAGCAGTTCGCCTGGCGCTATGGGCTTGATGTTGCGGCGATTCGAAATTGGGAAACCGGCCGACGTAAACCGGATCCCGCGGCGTCAGGGTATCTGCGCGTGATCGATCATCTGCCCGATCAGGTAAGCCGAGTTCTTGAGAAGCCGCTTGGGGCTTCATGAACCGCCGAAGACGGGCACGATGATGTTTCATCGCGCCGCTTTCGTGACGATGACCCCAGCAATAATGCTGGTCAGTGTTATCAAATTGACGTCCCGCGCTCAGCACAGGCATTCGCAAGAGGCCGCGACCCATGGATTTCACCATCTCGCCCCGCGTCGAGGAATACCGCGCGCGGATCGCGGCCTTCGTGGATTCCCATATCGTGCCGCTCGAATCCGAGCCGTCCGCCTATGACGGCCACGGCAACATCGCGCTGGCGGAACTCGCGCGGCTGCGCGGTCTGGCGCGGGAGCAGGGGCTGTGGTGCCTTCAGCTGAAGCCGGAGACCGGGGGCGCCGGCCTCGACAAGGTCGGCATGGCGGTCTGCTACGAGGCGATGAACCGCTCGATCTTCGGTCCGGTCGTGTTCAATTCGGCGGCGCCGGACGACGGCAACATGATGGTGCTGGAGAAGGTCGCCACCCCGGAGCAGAAAGCGCGCTGGCTCGCACCGATCGTGGCGGGCGACGTGCGGTCTGCCTTCGCCATGACCGAGCCCCATCCCGGCGGTGGCTCCGATCCCGGCATGATCCAGACCCGGGCCGAGCGGCGCGGCGACACCTACGTGATCACCGGTCGCAAATGGTACATCACCGGTGCCGAGGAGGCCGCCCACTTCATCCTGATGGCCCGCACCTCGGACGACGCGCGAAAAGGGCTGACCGCGTTCCTGTTCCATAGGGACCAGCCCGGCTGGGAGATCCTGCGGCGCATCCCGATCATGGGGCCGGAGGAGCATGGCGGGCATTGCGAGCTCCTGTTCGACGGGCTGGAGATCCCGGCCGAGAACGTCCTGATGAACGAGGGCGACGGCCTGAAGCTGACGCAGATCCGCCTTGGCCCCGCGCGCCTGACCCATTGCATGCGCTGGCTCGGCCTGTCGAAGCGCTGCGTCGAGATCGCCCGGGCCTACGCGGGCGAGCGCCACGGCTTCGGCATCCGGCTGGCCGACCGCGAGAGCATCCAGCTGATGCTGGGCGATCTCGCCATGCGGATCGAGATCGGCCGCCTGCTGGTGATGAAGGCCGCCTGGGCGCTCGACCAGGGGAGCTTCGCCCGCAAGGAAGTCTCGATGGCCAAGGTGCACGTGGCCAATCTGATCCACGCGGCCGCCGACGTCGCGATCCAGATCAACGGCGCCCGGGGCTATTCCACCGACACGCCGCTCGAATGGATTTACCGCTACGCCCGGCAGGCGCGGCTGGTGGACGGAGCCGACGAGGTCCACAAGATGGTGCTCAACCGCAACCTCGAAGCCGAGGGCGATGCCTTCTGGTCGTGGCCGGTGGGCGCGTGAGGTAGAGCGTATGACGATGACCGAGGTCGTGATCACAGGTGCGGTGCGGACCGCGATCGGCACCTTCGGCGGCGCGCTTGCGGGCACGCCGCCTTCCGCGCTTGGGGCGCTGTGCGTGGCGGAGGCGCTCAAGCGGTCCGGCACGGCGCCCGAGCGGGTCGGCCACGTGGTGTTCGGCCACGTGATCCCGACCGAGCCGCGGGATGCCTACATCGCCCGTGTCGCCGCCCTCGAAGGCGGTGTCCCGCAGGAGGTGCCGGCGCTCACCGTCAACCGGCTCTGTGGCAGCGGCCTGCAGGCGATCGTGTCGGCGGCGCAATCGATCCTGCTCGGCGACGCCGAGATCGCGGTGGCGGGCGGCGCCGAGAGTATGAGCCGTTCGCCGCACATCCTGACGAGCGGCCGCACCGGCCAGCGCATGGGCGATGCGACCCTGGTCGACTACATGATCGGCGTGCTGACCGACCCCTTCGGCGCCGGCCATATGGGCGTGACCGCGGAGAACATCGCCGAACGCTACGGCATCGCCCGTGACCAGCAGGATGCCTTCGCGGCCGAGAGTCAGGCCCGCGCCGCCCGGGCGATCGAAGAGGGGCGGTTCCGCGATCAGATCCTGCCCGTCGCGGTCCAGCGCAAGCGCGAGACGGTGGCGTTCGACACGGACGAGCATCCCACGCCGACCAGCGTCGCGGACCTCGCCAAGCTGCGCCCCGCATTCTCCAAGACCGGCAGCGTCACCGCCGGCAATGCCTCGGGTCTGAACGACGGCGCCGCCGCCCTCGTCCTGTCGAGTGCGGCGGAGGCCGAGCGCTCGGGCGCGAAGCCCCTGGCCCGGATCGTCGGCTACGCCCATGCGGGCGTCGACCCGTCCGAGATGGGCATGGGGCCGGTCCCCGCAGTGCGCCGGCTGCTCGACCGGACAGGTCTGCGGCCCGCGGATTTCGACGTGATCGAATCGAACGAGGCCTTCGCGGCCCAGGCCTGCGCGGTCTCCCGGGCCCTCGACCTCGACCCCGCCCGGGTGAACCCGAATGGCGGCGCCATCGCGCTCGGCCACCCGATCGGCGCCTCCGGTGCGATCATCGCCGTGAAGACCCTCTACGAGCTGGCGCGCACCGGCGGACGCTACGGGCTGGCGACCATGTGCATCGGCGGCGGGCAGGGCATCGCGGTGGCCTTCGAGCGGCTGCACTGACATGGCGGATCTGTTCGACCTGACCGGCCAGCACGTGCTGGTGACCGGGGCCTCCAGCGGGCTCGGCCGTCACTTCGCCGGGACGTCGGCCGGCGCCGGAGCGCGGCTGACGCTGTGCGCGCGCCGGGCCGATGCCCTTGCGGACACGGTCGCCGCCGTGACGGCGGCGGGCGGGGACGCCCATGCCGTCGTCATGGACGTGACCGATCGCGCCAGCGTCGAGCAGGCGCTGGACGAGGCCGAGGATCGGTTCGGGCCGATCCGGGTGCTGATCAACAATGCCGGCGTCACTGCGACCAAGCCCGCCCTCGACCTCGACGAGGCGGAGTGGGACGCGGTGCTCGACACGAACCTGAAGGGCGTCTGGCTGGTGGCTCAAGCCACGGGAAAGCGCATGGTCCGGCACGGCGGCGGCAGCATCGTCAATATCGCGTCGATCTTGGGCCTGCGCGTGACCGGCGGCCTCGCGCCCTATGCCGCCTCGAAAGCCGGTGTCGTCCAGCTCACCAAGAGCCTCGCCCTCGAATGGGCGCGCCATGGGATCCGGGTCAACGCCCTGGCGCCCGGCTACATCAAGACCGAACTCAACGATGCCTTCTTCGACTCCGAGCCCGGAAAGGCGCTGATCAAGCGTGTGCCGCAGCGCCGGCTCGGCGAGCCGGCCGAGCTCGATGGGCCGCTCCTGCTGCTGGCCTCCGAGGCCGGCGCCTACATGACCGGCAGCGTCCTCGCGGTCGACGGCGGCCATCTGGTCTCGGGCCTGTAGCGGATGAATCAGGACCGACTGCGCGCCTGGATCGCCGGGCATCTCGGCTGCCCGGATCTCGTCATCGAGGAGACACGGCCGCTCGGCGGCGGTTCGATCCAGGAGAATCGCCTCGTCCGCTGCCAACTCTCCGGGGAGACGCGGGCCTTCGTGCTGCGCATGGATGCGCCCGCCACGATCGCGTCGAGCCGATCCCGCGCCGAGGAGTTCCGTGTTCTGGAGACGGTCTGGGCTGCCGGCGTGCGCGTGCCCGAGCCTGTCGGCTTCTGCGACGACCCGGCGGTGATCGGTGGGCCGTTCGCGCTGATGGGGCTCGTCGAGGGCGTCGGGCTCGGGCCGCGTATCGCCAAGGACCTGACCCTCGGTGGCGACCGTGAGCATCTGACGGAAGCCCTGGGCCGTGAACTCGCGCGGATCCACGCAGCCGTCAATCCCGGGGCGCTGCCCGCATCGCTGGCCTTTCTGGGTGCGCCGGACCCGGACCCGGCGCGGGCCGAGATCGCGCGGCTGCGCGCCAGCCTCGACGGGATCGGTGCCCGCCGCCCGGCGATCGAGTGGGGTCTGCGTTGGGGCGAGCTTCGCGCGCCCGCGTGCCCGGCGCCGACCCTCGTGCATCGGGATTTCCGAACCGGCAACTACATGGTCGACGCCGACGGTCTCACGGCCGTGCTGGATTGGGAATTTGCCGGTTGGGGCGATCCGGCACAGGATCTCGGCTGGTTCTGCGCCGGCTGCTGGCGCTTTGGCCGACCCGAATTGGAAGCCGGCGGCATCGGCTCCCGCGCAGCGTTCTACCGGGGTTACGCGGAGGCGGGCGGACGGGCGATCGACCCCGCGAGCGTGGCCTATTGGGAGGTGCTGGCGCATCTGCGCTGGGCGGTGATCGCCCTGGAGCAGGGCGCCCGCCACGTCTCCGGCCGCGAGTTTTCCCTCGAACTGGCCCTGACCGGCCGGATGGTGCCCGAGCTCGAACGGGCGATCCTGCGGGCGACGGCCCCGGCGGCGTGGCAATGAGCATGCGGGATGATCCCTCCGGCGCTGCCCTCCTCGACGCCGCGCGTCGGGCCCTGACCGAGGAGGTGGTGCCCGGCCTCACCGGCCGCCCCCGTTACGTCGCCCTGATGGTGGCCAACGCGATCGGCATCGCGTCCCGCGAGATCGCCGTGGCCGACCGCCTGTCGGCGACCGGCGCGGATCTCCTGGCCGGCGAGCCGGTCGAGACGCTGGTCGCCGCGATCCGGGCTGGCGCGCGCGATGCCGATCCGGACCTGCATGCGGCTCTTGAGGCAGTTGCGGCGGTGTCAGCGCAGGTCTGGAAGCCCGGTGCGTCGGGCGGGTGAGCCTCACCTGGAGGGGCGGCTCTTTCGCGGGTTCCTACAATTCACGCGCGCGGTCCCGTAGCACGAACTTCTGGATCTTCCCCGTGGAGGTCTTCGGCAGCGGGCCGAACAGCACGGTCTTCGGCACCTTGAAGCGCGCCATCCGCTCCCGGCAGAAAGCAATCAGCTCCTGATCCGATGGCGGCTCCGCGCCGGGCTTCACCTCCAGGAACGCGCAAGGGCTCTCGCCCCAGGTCGGATCGGGCCGCGCCACCACGGCGGCCAGCATCACCGCGGGATGGCGCATCAGCACCTCCTCTATTTCAAGGCTGGAAATGTTCTCGCCGCCCGAGATGATGATGTCCTTGGCTCGGTCCTTGATCTCGACCGACCCGTCCGGATGCCAGACCGCGAGGTCGCCGGTCCGGTACCAGCCTCCGGCCAGCGCCTGCGCGTTGGCGTTGGGATTGCCGAGATAGCCCTTCATCACGGTGTTTCCGCGGAGCCGGATCTCGCCGACGGTCGTGCCGTCTTGCGGCACCAGCCGGTCGGTCGCGGGATCCACCACCGCGGCGGCTTCAAGGGTCGCGAGTGGCACGCCCTGCCGCGCCATGCGGCCGTAGCGTTCGGCATCGGTCAGGTCCGCCCAGTCGGGCTGCGCGAGGCAGACGGTGGCGGGGCCGTAGCTTTCGGTCGCGCCATACAGGTGCAGCACCTGGAAGCCCAGTTCCTCCATGGTGCGGATGATCGTCGAGGACGGGGCCGCACCGCCCACCGCGCACCGTACCCGCTGCGGGAAGGCGATGCGCTCCGAGGCCGGCGCATGGGCGATCATGGAGAGCACGATCGGCGCGCCGCAGAGATGCGTGACGCCATGCGCCGCGATCAGCTGGAAGATCGCCGCCGGCTCGACCTTGCGCAGGCAGATCTGGGTCGCGCAGGCGGCGACGCTCGCCCAGGGGTAAGACCAGCCGCTGCAATGGAACATCGGCAGCGTCCAGAGATACACACTCTCGGCGGTGAGCCCGAAGGTGACGGCGTTGCCGAGCGCCTGAAGATAAGCGCCGCGATGGCTGTAGACCGCGCCCTTCGGATCCCCGGTCGTACCGGAGGTGTAGAGCAGGCAGAGCGACTGCCACTCGTCGGCTGGGCCCGCCCAGGCGTAATCCGGATCGCCTTCATCGAGCAGCGCTTCGTAGGGAAGGGCGCCGACGATATCGGCCTTGCCGATCGTCACCACCAGCACGGGCCGCCCAAGTTCCGCGAGGGCGCGCGTGGCCAGGGCTGCAAATTCGGCTTCGACGATCAGCGCGCGGGCGCCGCCATGCGCTAGGGAGAACGCGATGGTCGCGGGGTCGAGGCGCGTGTTCAACGGATTGAGGACGGCACCGAGCATCGGGACGGCGAAATGGGCCTCGATCATCTCCGGGACGTTCGGGGCCAGGATCGCCACGGTGTCGAGGCGCGCGACGCCATGGGCCGCGAGACCGGAGGCGAGGCGGCGGCAGCGTGTATAGAGATCGCTGTAGGTGAGGTGCCGGTCGCCATCGATCACCGCGATCCGGGTCCCGGCGGCCGAGGCTGCGCGCGCCAGGAGGCTCACCGGCGTAAGCGGCACGTGATTGGCCGGATTCCGGTCGAGATCGATCTCGAACGGATGGCGGCCGGAACCGCCGGACGGCGCAGGGTGCGGATCGATCTCCGTCATGATTTTGCCTTCTGACCGGGCGGCGGGCGTGGCGTTCGCTCCGCGATGGGATGATTTCCCGCCGGTTCCTGCTGTCAATCGCTGATCCGCACTGGGCCGGTGCCGCAGCCGGCTTCTGTCACGACGCATGGTTGACGGCGCGTCGGCCGTGGCGGATGCCCATATTCTGGACTCGGCCGATCCGGGCCGGCGGAGGGACGGTGACCGTGGGGAACGACAACCTGCCGATGGTGCCCGTTCAGGCGGGACGGGCTATGGCCGAGGGCAGCGTTGCGCGGGCGCGCGAGGCCTATGAGCGCTTTGCCGAAGCCGGCGAGATGGCGCTCAACGCCTTCGAGACGTCGATGTCCGAAACCTTCCAGGGCTGGCGCTCCGTGATGGGGTCCAGCCGCGAGACCGCCCACCAGTTGAGCGAGAGCAACGTGGCCGGAGCCCGCAGGATGCGCGAGCAATGGGAGGCCGCGGGGGCGCGGCTCTACAATGCGTTCGAGGACAACGCCGCCCATACGCTGGCGGCGATGCGCGAGATCGGGCACCGTGTCTTGGTCGCCTCGGACACGAACATCCGCGCCAACCTGGATTTCGCCGAGCGCATCGCACAGGCCGCCGATGCCCGGGAGGTCGCTTCCCTCAACGTCACCTTCCTGCAGGAACAGGCGCGCCGGCTCACCGACCAGATGGTCGATCTGCATCAGACCACGAGCCGGCTCGCCCGCGAGGCGGCCGTGCGCACCGAAACGCCGTGACCGTCGACATGGCCGCCCTGACGGCCTCGATGCCGCGGCTCGACGATCTCAGCCGCGCCGACGTCCCGTTCCGGACCGGCGACTTCCTCGCCTACGCGCCGCACGACTTCCACCGCATCGCCTACGTCGAGTGGGGCGATCCGGACTCTCCGCACGTGGTCGTCTGCGTGCACGGCCTGAGCCGCCAGGGCCGGGATTTCGATCCGCTGGGCTATCTCCTGGCCAAGATGGGCTACCGCGTGATCTGCCCGGACCTCCCGGGGCGCGGCCTGAGCGGATGGCTCAAGGACCCGGAACTCTACGGCCTGCCGCAATACGCCGCCGACATGGCGTCGCTCATCGCGCATCTGCGGATCCCGGGTAAGATCGATTGGGTCGGCACGTCGCTGGGTGGGCTGACCGGCATGGTCCTGGCCGCCGCGGCCAACACGCCGATCCGCCGGATGGTGATCAACGACATCGGCCCATTTTTGCCCTGGGCACCGATCCGCCATATCGGCTCTCGCCTGCGCGATGCGCCGCGCCTGCATCACAACCTTGCTTCGGGGGAGTCGCGCTTGCGCACCGTGCTCGCGGCATTCGGGCCGCTGACCGACGAGCAATGGCGGCACATCGCCAAGCACAGCTTCTTCCCAGAACCGAACGGCGGCTGGCGACCGCATTACGACCCCGGCATCGGCGACGCCTTCCGGCCGGGGCGTGTCTACAGCGTCAGCATGTGGCGCGACTGGGACGCGATCCGGTGCCCGGTCCTGCTGCTGCGCGGCGAGCACTCGGAACTACTCCTCGCCTCCACGGCTGACGAGATGACGCGGCGCGGACCGCCGACGGAGCGCGTCGAGATACCGGATTGCGGCCATGCCCCCGCGCTCCTGGACGACCAACAACTCTCGATTGTAATACGCTGGCTGGGGCCACCGCCGCGCGGGGAGAGGCCGCGCAGCTAAGTTGCCGCGGATGCCGCCGAGTCGCGCGATTCGATAGTCGCTGTTCTACACGTGCCGATTAAGAGCGCCCGTATCCCGCATCCGCGCAAATATTTCATACGCAGGTTCCACGTAGTTTCATCGGTGTTCAATAAGTCGAACTGCTCATGTCTGCAGGATCGCGCGCGGTCGGCGCTGAGGTCGGGAGATCATTTTTGGTATCTTAGATGTCGCGAGCGTGACCTTTCGTTGCACACCGGGCTTGGCTATGGCATCTACTGCGCGCAGGCTAGAATCTGTGGTCTGCGATCACGCAGCACTGAGTTGTAGTCGGCGGCTCGGGTTGCGGTTGCGCACACCCGCCAACTAGAGACGACGTTCGGACACCCAAGATGCCCAAGCCCAGCCCCAAGCCGAAGCAGACCACGGCGATCGATCATGGTGTCGGCAGCCGCATCGCGTTCCTGCGTGCGGCGAACGGCCTGAGCCAATCGGCGCTGGCCAGCGCCCTTGGGGTGAGCTTCCAGCAGGTCCAGAAGTACGAGACCGGCAAGAATCGCGTCGGGGCGGGCCGTCTGCAAGCGATCGCCGAGCGGCTCGGCGTCCCGGTTTCGAGCTTCTTCGAGCCTGAGCCAGAGAGCGCAACTGGGAATGGACCGTCGCTGCTGCGTGTCAGCGGGGCCGTCGAACTTCTCCGCGCCTACAACCAGATCGCCGACGATCAGATGCGCCGCGATGTTCTCAGCCTCGTGAAGTCGGCTGCGCGTATCGGCCAGGGCCGCACGGCTCCCGCGGCGGAGCAGGTGGCGGTTTGCGACGCGCTGCCGAGCGCCTGAAACCGGTCGCCATCTGTTGACGGCGCGACTGCAACGGGCAATGCCCGAGGCAGGAACCGCAACGGGGCGATCTCGCGTGCTGCCGGCAGACATCGTCCATCTGCTCGCCGACCTGCCGTCCAGCGGGACGGACGAAGACGTGTCCGTGCTGCTGACGGCCCCTGGATTGCGGGTGGAGCGCATCGTATCGACCAGGCAGGCGAATCCGCCTGGCTTTCACTACGATCAGCCCCACGCCGAATGGGTTGTCGTGCTGGCCGGTTCGGCCGACCTGCGGTTTGCCGACGAGGCCGCATCCAGGCGGCTTGATGCTGGCGATGCGGTACTGATCGCGCCGCGCCGGCGCCATCGGATCGATCGGACGGATTCGCCGACCGTGTGGCTGGCGATCCATCTCGGCCCCCAGCTCACAGTTTAAGGCGTCAGGGTTCGTACTGCGCGAGCGTGACCGCCGTGTCGCCGTAGACGCGCCGCTCGTGCTCGGTGAATCCGTCCGGCCAGGCGAGCCGCACGGTCTCGGCTTCCTCCACCACCACGAGGGCGCCTGGCGCCAGCCAGCTGCCGGTCGCCGCGCTCACCAGGGCCCGGGGCGCGAGATCGCGGCCATAGGGCGGGTCGCAGAAGACGAGCGAGAACAGTCCTGCTGTCCCGGCGGGGCCGAGCTTGGTCGCGTCGCGTCGGAAGAGACGCGTCACGCCCTCGGCGCCGAGGGCCTCGATGTTCGATCGAATCACGCCGCGCGCCTCCGTCCCGTCATCGACGAGGAGCGCGTAGGCCGCGCCGCGTGACAACGCCTCGAAGGCGAGCGCGCCGGTTCCGGCGAACAGATCGAGCACCCGGGCACCCGTGACAGCCTCGTCGTAGGCATGCGTCAGGACATTGAAGAGCGCCTCCCGCAGGCGATCCGAGGTCGGCCGGATGGCCTCGGTGCTCGGAGCTGCGAGACGTCGGCCGCGCCAGGCGCCGCCGACGATCCTCATCGCGTGCCGCGGGGTGGGCGCCCGCCTCCGGGCTTGCCGCCGCCCGGTGCGCCGCCGGGGCGGCCACCCGGCCGCCCGCCAGGACGTCCACCGGGTCGGCCACCGCCTCCTCCGGCGCCGCCACCGCCGCCACCAAAGCCCTTGCCCGAAAAGCCGCCGGCCTTGCCGCCCGGCCGGGCACCGCCGGCTTTCGCGCCGCCGAAGGCTGGCTTTCCACCACCAAAGGCTGGCTTTCCATCGCCGAAGGCAGGCTTGCCGCCACCCGGCCTGCGGTCCTGGCTCCCGAAGCCGGCTTTCCCGCGCGGCGCACCCGGAGCCGCATCCCGGTCGAAGGGCCGGTCCTGCCGCCCGCCCGCCTTGTTTGGCGGACGCGCATCCGACCGTCCCTCGCCCCAACCCGACTCGGCACCGCGCGCGGGCGGCCGGCGCGGCCGTTCGCCCTGTGCGTCAGCGCCCCGCGATGCCCCATTCCGTTCGCCGCGCGGTGCGGCGGACCCGCGTTCCTGCCCGAAGCCGCCACTCCGGCTGGGCGCGCGCGCGCCCGCCCCGCGCTGCGCACCGGGCGGACCGTCATCGGCATAGCGACGGCGAGCCTTTGCCGGCTGCTCGGCCTCGGCCGGGCTGGCTGCGAGACGCTCCACCACGACCCGGCGGTCCCCCGTCCGGATCGAGCCGACCCTCTCGCGCCCGCGCTCGGCCGCGGCGGCCTGTGCGGCGCGCGGATCGGCGCCGCGGCGGGGAATGCGCGTGCCCCGCGGCTTGGACTCGTCCTCGTCCCGCCACGCGGCCTTGCGCGGAGCCGATCCGGATCCGCCCGTCGCGACGCGCGGTGCGGGCGCAGGACGGGCGGCATTGCGCCGGGGCGCGCCGTCGCCGCCTCCCTGCCCCTGTGCCGATTTCGCGCCGCGATCGGCGGCCTTCGACTCACCGAACGGCGTGATCGGTTCCCGCACCGGACTGTCGAAATCCACGCCCGCCTGTTCGGCCAACGACTTGCCCAGTTGGTCCTTCAGCACGCGGGTCCGGATCTCTTCCACGAGGCCGACCTCGAGATCACCGAGCTGGAACGGCCCGAACGACAGGCGAATCAATCGGTTCACCGACAGACCGAGATACTCGAGGATACGCTTGACCTCGCGGTTCTTGCCTTCCCGCAAACCCAGCGTCAGCCACACGTTGTCGCCCTGGACCCGGTCCAGCGTGGCCTCGACGGGGCCGTATTCCATCTCGTCGATGGTGACGCCTTTCGAGAGCCGGTCGAGCTGCGCCTGATCGATCTCGCCATGGGCGCGGACGCGGTAGCGGCGGAGCCAGCCGGTCTCGGGATGGGCGATGACCTTGGCGAGGCCGCCATCGTTGGTGAGGAGCAGCAACCCCTCGGTGTTGATGTCCAGGCGTCCAATCGAGACGACCCGGGGCAGCTCCTCGGGCAGGATTTCGAAGACCGTCTGCCGCCCTTCGGGATCGCGGGCCGTGGTCACGACGCCGCGCGGCTTGTGGAAGATCCACAGGCGGCTGCGTTCGCGCGACGGCATGGGCTCGCCGTCGATCAAGATCGTATCGTCGTCGGTGACGTTGCGCGCCGGCGAGGTCAGCGTCTCGCCGTTGACGCTCACCCGACCCGCCAGGATGATCGTCTCGGCCTCGCGCCGGGACGCGATCCCGGCGCGCGCCATGGCCTTCGCGATGCGCTCCCCGGGGGGCGTCTGCTCGGCGACCTCAGGGGCGGCTGGCTCTTCGGCGGGTGGTTCTTCGGCCGCCGGTGCAGGGACGGACTTATCAGCGCGCGGCTTCGCCGGACTCGGCTTCGGAACCACGCCAGCCGGATCGGCGTCGCGATTGGCATCCGTTGTCGGGCTCCAAGCCTCGGCTCGTGCGCGCTCGGGGTCCGGGCGGTCGGAACCCCCGGCTGTGTCGTCGTTCGGCAAGTCGCTCATGCCCGGGCCTTACCAGAGCCCGTACCGGCAGGCGAGACAGTCTTTCAAACCGCTTGGCCGGATGGCCAACGCGAAAGGGCGTCCCCGAAGGAACGCCCTTTCCGTATGGTGATGGATGCCGGGCGCGAAAGCGGCGTACGCCGCTGGACGATCGCGGATCAAAGTCGGGGTGAACGACCGCGCATCACGCCGAATACGGCGGAGATCAGAAATAGGGCGATCGCGACGAAGAACACGATTTTTGCGGCCTCTATGGCCGTGCCGGCGATCCCGCCGAAACCGAGCAAAGCCGCAACGAGCGCGACGACGAGAAACGTGACAGCCCAACCGATCATGGCATCCTCGCGTTGTTCAGGCCGATCCAGAGTGGGAACCCGCCCGCGGCGGGTCCCGTTCCGATCAGCGCATGACGATCAGAGCTTGTCGGTCGCCGACTTCACGGTGTCCTTGGCGTCGCCGACCGTGCTCTGGGTCTTGCCCTTCAGCTCCTGAGCCGCACCCTCGGCCTTCAGCTTGTCGCTTCCGGTGACGTCGCCGATGCCCTGCTTGGCCTTGCCGAGAGCCTCGTTGGCGGCGCCCTTGATCTTGTCCGTGGTGCTGCTCATGGGAGTGTCCTTCACAAAGGCCGGCGGCGGCGCCGCACGAGACGCTAAGAACGGCCAGGGTCGGGCGAATGTTCCAAGGCTTAACATTGCTCTGGATCAAGACATCCGGCGCATTCGTTCGGGGCGCGGCGGGGCGGTGTCATGACGGCTGACACGACGGTCCCTGGGGGCATCGCCACGGCGTTCGATCAGGCTTTCGCGGCGGCCCGGCAGGCTGCGGCGGACGGGGAAGTGCCGGTGGGCGCCGTCGTTGTCCGGGACGGGACCGTGCTCGCCGTCGCCCACAATCGCCCCCGCGCCCTGCGGGATCCCACCGCCCATGCGGAGATCCTGGCGATCCGGGCGGCCTGCGCGGCGATCGGCGATGAGCGGCTGATTGGCTGCGACCTCTACGTGACCCTGGAACCATGCCCGATGTGTGCCGGCGCGATCTCGTTCGCGCGGATCCGGCGGCTCTACTACGGGGCGTCGGACCCCAAGGGCGGCGGCGTCGAGCACGGCCCGCGTGTCTTCAACCAGCCGACCTGCCACCACGCGCCGGAAGTCTATAGTGGTTTTCGCGAGCGCGAGGCCGGAATGCTCCTGCGGGACTTCTTCGTGTCGAAACGGGTATGATCGGCGAAATAACCGCCCAAGGCCGCATTCCGAGCCGGAGGACACCGCCATGGTTCCAGCCTATTCCCGTGCCCTGATCGTCGGCGCCGGCTCCGGCCTCAGCGCGTCCCTGGCCCGGCTCCTCGCGGCGGATGGGCTGCGGATCGGCCTCGCCGCGCGCAACGTCGAGACGCTCGCCGGTCTGGCTGCGGAGACAGGTGCCGCATTCCACGCCTGCGACGCGAGCCGGCCGGAGCAGGTCGAAGGATTGTTCGCTCAAATGGAGGCCGCCCACGGGGGCGCGCCCGACGTGGTGGTCTACAACGCGAGTGGACGCTTGCGTGGCCCCGTGGCGGAGCTGGATCCGGCCGCGGTCGCCGAGGCGCTGATGGTCAGCGCGTATGGCGGGTTCCTCGTGGCGCAGGCTGCCGCGCGACGCATGCTGCCCCATCACCACGGGGCGATCCTCCTGACTGGCGCCTCGGCGAGCGTGAAGGGCTTCGCCGGTTCGGCGCCTTTCGCCATGGGTAAGTTCGCCCTGCGCGGCCTCGGTCAGAGCCTCGCCCGCGAGTTGCAACCGCAGGGCATCCATGTGGCGCACATCGTCATCGACGGTGCCATCCGCAATCCGGCCCGCGGCGGCGAGCCGGCGGACGCGCCCGACAGCCATCTCGATCCCGATGCCATCGCGCGCGCCTATCGGGATCTGCTGCGTCAGGATCGGAGCGCGTGGACGACGGAGCTGGAACTTCGCCCCTGGACGGAGCGGTTTTGAACAGGTTTACGGGTTCACCCGCAGGCCGAGCAGGAAGGTGTTGTCGCTGAAGCTCGCCCCCGCCGCCGTGCTGTTGATCTGCTGGTAGATGTACGTGCCGCGCAGGGTGAGCCAGCGGGTCAGGTGGTAATCGAGCCGCGCGGTTGCCGAGACGCCATTCTCGCGGATCGTGCTGCCCTGGTAGGTGTTCTTCAGGAACGAGCCACCGACCACGATCGACAGGTTGCGGAACAGGTCGTGCTGGACTTCGAGCGTCGCCACATCCGTGAGGATGCCGCTCGAGCCCGGAATCGTCGTCTCGGTAATGCCGGTGGCGGCGGTGAGGCGGACCGTGGTCAGCGGGCTCATCGACCAGACGAGGGCGGCGTTGACCAGCGGTGCATCGATGGCGCGCAGGGTCGGATCGACGTATTCACGATGCTGGATGCCCGCCGAGATCTCGCCGGTCAGCGAGCGCAACAGGCCGAAGCTGGCGCCGACCAGGAACGAGATGCCATTCGAGTCGCGCCGGATCCCGTTCTGGTCCCGCTGTAGATCGTAGACGCGCGTATCGCCCAGAATATCCACGAACGGGCTGAAATCCGGATTGACCTCGTACGCCGTGCGTAACTGCAGGCTGTACTGGTTGAGATTGCGATCGGCCTGATTGATGATCGTCCCGTCCGACAGGCGGGCATTGTCGAACTCCGAGCGGTCGATCGAGCCGCGCAGGGTGAAGGAAAGACGGTTGAACGTCTCGGTGGCACCGAGGGACGCGCCGTAGACCGCCAGCAGCGGACGCGTGGTGGCCGACGCGGCTTGAAGATTGGCGGTACCCAGCTGCAGGTTCGGGTTTCCGGTCCGTTGCGTGTCGACCAGGAAGCGGCCCTCCGCGTCGATGTGCAGATCGCGATTCGCGTCGAGGCGCCAGCGCACGACGCCGTCCGCGGCTGGCCGGCTGGCGGCCTCGTTCTGGGGCGTTTCGAGATAGGCGCCGCGCAGGGAGCCCTGCAACGAACTGGAGGCCCAGTTGCTCTGGAAATCGACGGCGGCGTCGGTGCGCAGCGCCACCGATCCCCGCGCGAATTGCCGGGAGGTCTGGTCGGGATTCGAATCGTAGCCGAGGCTCTGGGCGAAGCTCGGCAGCACCGTGAAGGTGCCGACTTGGTAGCCAATCGGTGCGTAGGCGGGATCCGTGGGGATCGGCCGCGCGAGGTCGGTTCCCAGGATGAAGCCCGGCGTCAGCAGGCCCAGGGCGGACGTGTTGGCGAGCAGTGGGAGGATCGGTCGAAGCTGGGTCGGCGCCGGCGGCAGCGGCACGCCGACCACCGGCTGCTGGATGATCGGTGTGAGCTTGATCGCCGGGCTCGGCACCTGGGTAATGTCCTGGGTGATCCTCCGGGTCGCGGAACCGAGCCGGCGCGGCGGTGCGGCCCGCGATCGGAGCAGGGCCGAGGGTGCCAGGTTGCTCGGTGCCGTCGAGGAGCCCCCCGTACGCCGGCCGCCACTCGTGACGCGGGTATCGAGCTGCGATGCGCCCGGCTGGGTCTGCCCCTGCGCCGGAACCGGGGGCGAGAGGGGAGAGCGCAGGCTGTCGCCGCCGGTCTGATCGCCGCCCAGTGCGTCTCCAGTCGGCGAGCCGCGGCCATCGTCCCGCGACAGCCCGTTCGACAAGCGTTGTTGCAAGGCCGGCAGCCCGTTCGGTCCCGCTTCGAGACCAACACCTGGATTGTCGGGCTGCCCGGTCACGGGGCTCGCCGCATCGAAGCGTTGGGCCGCCGTCGGCGACGCGGCAAGCGCCAGCGTCAGGGCCGCGTAAGCGAGCCGTTTCTCGTGCCGTTCCCGTCGATCAGGCCGCGCCGTCCGCACTTGATCCCGGTCTCCACAAATATCTCGGCTATTCAGCGCCGAAATTCATCGTCCAGATGGCAGCCGAATGGGCCATCGACATGGTTAATTCAGGCTAGCGGAGCGTGGTTAATGTGCCGTCAACGGCGGCCCCGGCCAGCATTCGAACGCCGCCGTGGTCTGTGACACGCGTAACGACAGTCCGATTGAGATTTGCATTTCAATCCGCTAGGATCTGACAGACTTCGATCGTGTCTAGTTCGGTTCGGACGATCTGGATATTCGGCAGAACAGGGGTCGATCATGATTGGCAATGTAGAAAGCGAACATTCGGGGCACATCGAGCTCGCGGTCGATATCGTCGCGGCTTATGTGTCGAACAATTCGGTGCCTTCCACCGAACTTCCCGGGTTGATCGACGTCGTCCACACGGCCCTGAGCCATCTTGTCACCACTGGGCAGGGCTCGAATGGACCGGCCGAGAAGCTGACGCCGGCGCAGATCCGCAAATCGATTACCCGAGATCACATCGTCAGCTTCGAAGACGGGAAGCCCTACAAGACGCTCCGCCGGCATCTCACGCTTCGCGGGCTGTCGCCCGAGGCCTACCGCGCGAAGTGGGGATTGCCGCGGGACTATCCGATGACGGCGGCAAGCTATTCCGAGCAACGGTCCGAACTGGCGCGTGCACTCGGGCTGGGACAGCAGCGCCGCAAGTACAACGGTGCGGGTGGAGCCGCGGTGAAGGAGTTGGCGCAAGTGGCGGCGAAGGAAGCGCCGGCTGTGCACACAGCGAAGGCGCGGGGTCGCAAGAAGACTCCGGCGTGAGCGGGTTCGACCGGCGGGTGCGCGTTCGAGAGCCGCTCAGGCGCTTCGCGCTCCCGGAGCTCCGTACCCGAAAGCACGCGGCCTCCGCGGACGCGCTTCTATGTCCAAGTCCGGTTGCGCAGCGCGCAACCGTGCGCCGCGTCATCGCGGCTAGGCAGGCGGCGCGATGCTGCCATCCTGCGCATGTTGCTTCGCACAATCGCGATCACCCTGCGCCGGAGAGAGTTGCCGTGCCGCCGTTGCCGATCCTCGCCCTCGCCGTCGCGTCCTTCGGGATCGGCACCACGGAATTCGTGATCATGGGCCTGCTGCCGGAGGTGGCGCAAAGCTTCGGCGTCACCATTCCGCAGGCGGGCTACCTTGTGTCCGGTTATGCGATGGGGGTGGTCGTGGGCGCTCCGGTCGTGGCGATCGCAACCGCCCGCCTCCCGCGCAAGACCGCGCTGCTTGCCCTGATCGGCGTCTTCCTGGTCGGCAACCTCGGCTGCGCGGTGGCGCCGACTTACGGTCTGCTCATGGCGGCGCGGATCCTCACGGCGTTCGCCCACGGGGCGTTCTTCGGCATCGGCGCCGTGGTGGCACGGGATCTCGTGCCGCGCGAAAAGCGCACGCAGGCGGTCGCGCTGATGTTCACCGGGCTCACGCTCGCCAACGTCCTCGGCGTTCCCCTCGGCACGGCCCTCGGGCAGGCAGCGGGATGGCGTTCGACCTTCTGGGCGGTGGTCGGGATCGGACTCGCGGCAGCCCTCGCGATCCAGCTCTGCATGCCCGCCGGGCTGCCCGGCACGCGCGGGCGCCTGGTCAGCGAGTTCCGGGCCCTCGGCCGCTGGCCGGTGCTGCGGCCGATGCTGATCTCGACCCTGTCGTCGGTCAGCTTCTTCACGGTATTCACCTACATCACGCCATTCCTCACCAATGTCAGCGGATTCACGCCGCACGGGGTCACCCTCGTGCTGTTCGCCGCCGGGATCGGCTTGACCATCGGCAACCTCGCGGGCGGCCATTTCGCCGACCGGGGCCAGATGGCCACGATCATCGGCAGCTTCCTCGGCATCGTCACGGTGCTACTGATCCTCACGGTCGTCGCACACCATCCCATCGCGACCATCGCGGTGCTGGTGCTGTGGTCCGGGCTGGTCTTCGCTCTGGTTTCGCCGCTGCAGATCTGGGTGGTCGAGGCCGCCAGTGATGCGCCCAATCTCGCTTCGACGTTGAATCAGGGGGCCTTCAACCTGGGCAACGCCACCGGCGCCTGGATCGGCGGCACGGCGTTGACGCTCGGGATCGGTTACGGCGAGCTGCCGCTGATCGCGGCCGCAGTCTCGCTGATCGGCCTCGGGCTCACGGTGTCGGCCGTGAGCCGCTCCGGCCGGCGGATCCTCTCATCCTCCACGAAGGGGGCTTGAGCCTGCGGGGGAACGGCCCGCGAACGGCGAACGGTTTCCTCTCCCCGCGCATCGCCCAACCGGGTGGCCTTACTTTCAACCTGCCGACCATCCGGCCTCTTCGCCGCTCACTCCGCCCGGACGAGATCGCCGAGCAGACTTGCCGCCACCGTCGCCTTGGAGACCGTCAGGCCGGAGGTGCGGATGGCGTCCACCGCGTCGCGGATCCGCGCGAGCGACGCGCCCCGGGCCTTCGCCCAGGCCTCGACCGCGTTGGGTCCCGCGCCCAGATCGGCCACGACTTCGGCGGTCAGCTTGCGATGGGCGGTGGCGATGCCGGCCACGGCGCGCTCCAGGGCGACGCGGTCGAACGTGTCGGCCACCGGGACCGTGCGCGCCGCCGCGGCGAGGTCGTCGAGGCGGAAGGCATGTTCCAGGGCAAAATGCGTGGCCGCCACCTCGTCGACCGGCCGGCCGCTCGTCTCGGCGACCCGTACGATGTCCGGCGCCGCGATGAGCGCCGTGAGGGAGGCGAGCCGCCGGGCTTGGGCTGGCGCCATGCCGAGACCGCCGAGTTCCGTGGCCCGCGCGTCGATCGCCGCCCGCGCGGTCGCGTCGAGGGCCTTCGGTAACGCCGCCTCGACCGCCGCGATGCCGTCCCGGTAGCGCGCCACCACCGGGGCGAGGCCGCCGGCGAGATCGAGGTTGCGGATGAACCAGACGATCCGGTTCATCAGCAGTTCCTGCACCTCTGCGTAGAGGCCGAGCTGGCCCTGGCCGGAGATCCGGCCCGCCACGCCGTCGATCGCGAGGTTCAGCTCCATCAGGCCGAACGCGTCCCGCGTCACCGCATACGCCTTGGCGATGGTGGCGGCGTCGGCGCCGGTGCCGTCGACGAGCCGGGTCACGAGGGATGGGCCGCCCCGGTTGACGATGATGTTGGCGAGCGCCGTGGCGATGATCTCGCGGCGCAGCCGATGCCCCTTCACGGCGTCCGGAAACTGCTCGCGCAGAGCCTTCGGGAAATAGCGCTGCAATTCCCGCTCGAAATACGGGTCGTTCGGCACGGCGCTGTCGAGGATCGCGTCGTGCAGCGACAGCTTGGCGTAGGCGAGCAGCACCGCGTATTCCGGCCGGGTCAGCCCCTCGTTCCGGCGCAGGCGCTCGGTCAGCGCCGCGTCGTCCGGCAGGAACTCCACGCCCCGGTCGAGGCGCCCCTCCGCCTCCAGCGCCTGCATGGTCCGCATGGCGAAGCCCGTCTCGCCGAGGCCGCCGCGTTGGGCGAGCGAGAGCGCCAGCGTCTGCAACTCGTTGTTGCGCAGAACCAGGTGGCCGACCTCCTCGGTCATCGTGGCCAGCAGGGTGTTGCGGGCCTCGTAGCTGAGGCGCCCGTCACGCTCGGGCGTCATCAGGGCGATCTTGATGTTCACCTCGACATCCGAGGTGTTCACGCCGGCGGAGTTGTCGATCGCATCGGTGTTGAGCCGGACGCCCGCGCGGCCCGCCTCGATGCGCCCGCGCTGGGTCAGGCCGAGATTGGCACCCTCGCCGACGACCTTGGCGCGCAGCTCCGGCCCGGTGATGCGCACGGCGTCGTTGGCCCGGTCGCCGGCATCCTCGTCGGTCTCGGTGGTCGCGCGGACATAGGTGCCGATGCCGCCGAACCACAGCAGGTCGGCCGGCGCCTTCAGGATCGCCTGCATCAACTCGGCGGGCGTCGCCTCGGGACGGTCGAAGCCCAGGGCCGTCCGGATTTCCCCCGAGAGCGGGATGGTCTTCAGGCTGCGCGGGAACACGCCGCCGCCCTGCGAGATCAGTGCCCGGTCGTAATCCGCCCAGGAGGAGCGGCCGAGATCGAACAGACGCCGCCGCTCGGCAAAACTCGCCGCGGCGTCCGGGTTTGGATCGAGGAAGATGTCCCGGTGGTCGAAGGCCGCGATCAGCCGGAGGCTCTGCGACAGCAGCATGCCGTTGCCGAACACGTCGCCCGACATGTCGCCGACGCCGACCACTTTGATCGGGTCGGTCTGCACGTCCACGTCGATCTCGCGGAAATGGCGGCGCACCGCCTCCCAGGCGCCCCGGGCCGTGATGCCCATGCCCTTGTGGTCGTATCCCTGGCTGCCGCCGGACGCGAAGGCGTCGCCCAGCCAATGGCCCTTCTCCAGGGAGAGCGCGTTGGCGATATCCGAGAAGGTCGCGGTGCCCTTGTCGGCGGCGACCACGAGATAGGCGTCGTCCGGGTCGTGCCGCACCGTGTCGGGCGGGGGCACGATCGCGTTGTCGACGATGTTGTCGGTGAGTTCGAGCAGCGTGCGGATGAAGATCCGGTAGCTCTCGGTGCCCTCCTGCATCCAGGCGGCGCGGTCCGTGGGCGGCGGCAGGCGCTTCGGGAAGAAGCCGCCCTTGGCGCCGACCGGCACGATCACGGCGTTCTTCACCTGCTGGGCCTTCACGAGGCCCAGGATCTCGGTGCGGAAATCCTCCGGCCGGTCGGACCAGCGCAGGCCGCCCCGCGCCACGTAACCGAAGCGCAGATGCACGCCCTCGACCCGCGGTGAATACACGAAGATCTCGAACAGCGGTCGCGGCAGCGGCATCGCCGCCACCTTCGCGCAGGCGAACTTGAAGCTGATCGTCTCCCGCGGCTTCCCGTCCGCGCCTTTCTGGAAGAAGTTGGTCCGCAACGCCGCGTCGACGACGTTGACGAAGCGGCGCAGGATCCGGTCGTCGTCGAGGCTGGTGACGTCGGCGAGGGCATCCTCGATGCTGGCGCGGACCTCCGCGGTCCGCGCCGTCCGGTCGCCGTCGGTGGCGGGGTCGAACCGGACACGGAACAGGTTAGCGACGGACCGGGCGATGCCGGGATGCCGGCTCAGGGTGCCGGCGAGGTAGTCCTGACCGTAGCGGATGCGCAGCTGACGGAGGTAGCGGCCGAACGCGCGCAGGAGTGCCGCTTCCCGCCAGTCCAGGCCGGCCTCCAGGATCAGCCGGTTGTAGCCGTCGGATTCGGCCGCTCCGTCCGCGATGGCGAGCAGCGCGGCTTCGAGGGGGTGTTCCAGATCGGCCAGCGCGATCGGCGCGCCGCTGGCGCGCTCGAGCAGCATGTCGTGCAGCCAGACCCGATCCGTTTCGCCAGCGCCCGTCGGCACGACCCGATAGGTACGCTCGTTGATGACGCGAAAGCCGAGATTCTCCAGAACTGGCACGCGGTCAGACAGCGCGATCGCGGTCCCGCGCGAAAAAACCTTCAGGCGCACCTGTGCGTCCGCGTCCGAGCTACGACGGCCCAGATGCACCGCCCGCGGCTGGGCCTCGCCCAGGTTCTCCAGGATCGCGACGTCGTCGACGGCGACATCCGGCTGGAAATTGTCCCGATAGGCCGCCGAGAACGCATCCGCGTACCGCGCGGCGAGCAGGCGTGCCCGGTCGCCGCCCTGGCGTTCTGCGAGGGCGGCCCGCAGGGCGTCGCCCCAGGTCCGGACCAGGGCGCCGATACCGGCTTCGAGGCTCGCCGGATCGATTTCGGGCGCACCCTGATCGGGCAGGCCGATAATGTAATGGGTGCGGGCGAGGGGACCTTCGGGGAAATCCGGGTAGGCGGCGCTGAGCCGTCCGCCATAGGCCTCGGCGAGGTAAGCGCCGATCCGCGCGCGCACCGTGGAATCGTAACGGTCCTTCGGGACGTAGACGAGGAGCGACACGAAGCGGCCGAAGCGATCCGGTCGCGACAGCACGCGGATCCGCGGCCGGTCGGCGAGGTTGGCGATGGCCAGGGTGAATCGATACAGCCGCTCGATATCGATCTGAAACAGCTCGTCGCGTGGATAGCTCTCCAGCACCGCCAGCAGGCTGCGGCCGGCATGGCTGGTCGGGTCGAGCCCGGCGCGGGCGACGACGGCTTCGACCTTCCGGCGCAGCACCGGCACCTCGCGGGTGGGGCTCGTGTAGGCGGTGGCGGTGAACAGGCCGACGATCCGCACCTCGCCCGAGAGCTTGCCCGCACCGGAGAACAGCTTGATGCCGAGATAGTCGAGATAGGCCGAGCGGTGGACGCGGGACTTCACGCTCGCCTTGGTGATGATGAGCGGTTGCGGCTCGTCCAGGAAGGCGAGGATCTCCGGGGTGTAGTCGACCGGCGTCCGGCCCCGGCGCAGCGGGGTGGCGCCGGGATCGCGCAGCACGCCGAGGCTGGATCCCGGAACCAGGGGATGGGCCTCGCCGTCGATCCCGTGCTGCTGCATCCCGAGCAGCAGGAACTGGCCGTCGATCAGCCATTCCAGGAATGCGCGCGCCTCCTCGGTCTCGCGCTCGGGCATCGGTGAGGGCGAACGGCCGAGCTGCCCGGCGAGGTCGGTGAGACGGGCCAGCATGGCGTCGTGGTCGTCGCTCGCCAGCGCCACGTCGCGGTAGACGGCCACCAGGGCCTCCTGAAGCCGCGCGCCGGCCTCGGCCTCGATCCGGTCGAGGTGGATATGGATGAAGCTCTCGCGCGCGAGGCTGCCCTGGTCATCCGCGGTGGTCTCGCCGACGACGCGGACGAGGGCGCCCCCGGCATCGCGCTCGACACCCAGGATCGGGTGCGCGACGAGGTCGGGCGACAGGCCGCGCTCGGCGAGTTCGGCCAGGGTCGAATCGAGCAGGAACGGGCGGTTGTCGTTGATGACTTCGAGGATGGTCGCCTCGCGCCGTCTGCCGTCCCTCACGAGCTCGACATCGCTCAGGCGTATCCGGGCGGGGTCGCCCGACCGACGGGGATCGGCGAGGAATGCCCGGGCCCTGGCGGCGAGGTCGGCAAGCGTACCGGCCGGATAAGGCGCCAGATCCTCCGGCGTCACGCGGCCGAGCAGGTCGCGCACGAAGCCACCGGGCCCGCCCTGCTGCCCGACGATCTCGGCGGCCGCCTCGATCAACCCCGTGCGGGCGGATTTCTGCTCCGAGGAGGACAGTGCCGTCGCGGTTTCGAGTGTCATCGCGCTTCTCCAGAACCGGGTCTGCCGGCCCCAGGCCCCCCGATCGCGTTGGACGCGGGAGCGGCGCACGGCCGTGGATCTGATTCGCACAACAGCGGGACCGATGTCCCGAGCGGCGCGCCCTAGCGATAGCAGGGTGACCCGCCGTGTCGATGACAGGCCGCGCAGGTTTGGGGGCACCGGGTGTCGATCGGCCCGAACCGTCAGGGTTGGCTTGCACCCGGGCAAATACGTGTATATGCACGCATTATGACCGAGGCCGCTCCGCTCGAGCCCTGCACCTGCTCCGCCCTGCGGCGTGCGACCCGCGCCGTCACGACGGCGTACGACAGCGCGCTGAAACCGGTCGGGCTGCGGGTGACGCAGTTCGCGATCCTGCGCCTCCTACAGCGCCTGGGGCCGACTTCGGTGACACGTCTCGCCGCAGAAGCCGCGCTCGAACGGACTACGATGGGCCGCAACCTCGATCCGCTGGAACGGCGCGGCCTCGTGCGAATCACGGCCGGCGAAGCGGATGGCCGCGAGCGCGTGGTCGCGCTCACCGAGGCGGGCGAAGGTGCCATCGCGGATGCGATCCCCCATTGGCGCGCCGCGCAGGCCCGTATCAACGCCCGGGTCGAGCCCGGGGCCGTCGCCGCCCTGGCCGAGGCCCTGGCCTCTGCTTCCTGATCGACCCGTTTTCGCCCCCGGAGCCCGACCATGTCAGCCCTTGCCGCGAAGAATCCTGCGCCACGTCTGCACTATGCCTGGGTCGTCGCCGCGGTGACATTCCTGGTCCTGCTCATCGGTGCCGGTGTGCGCGCCACGCCGAGCGTGCTGATCGTGCCCTGGGAGCGTGAGTTCGGCTGGACCGCGGCGACGATCGGGGTCGGGATCGCGCTCAACATCTTTTTGTACGGCATGATCGGCCCGTTCGCGGTGGCCATCATCGAGCGGTTCGGCCTGCGGCGCGCCGTCTGTACGGCGCTTCTGATCCTGGCGATCGGCACGGCGGCCACCAGCCTGATGACCGCGCCCTGGCAGATGGTTCTGCTCTGGGGCATCGTGGTCGGCTCAGGCTCAGGCATGGTCGCCAACGTGCTCGGCGCGACGGTCGCCGGACGCTGGTTCGCCAAGCGGCGCGGGCTGGTCATCGGAATGCTCACGGCGAGCAGCGCCACGGGGCAGCTGGTCTTCCTGCCGGTGCTCGCCTCCCTCGCGGTGGGGCAGGGCTGGCGCTCGGTCTCCCTGGTGGTCGCGGCCGTGACGCTGGCGCTGATCCCGCTGGCGGCGTTCTTCCTGCGCGATCGGCCGGCCGATCTCGGCCTGCCCCGCTACGGCGAGACCGTCGTGACGCCGACACCGGTGCTGACTGAGAATCCGGCTGTGCGGGCGCTCCGCGGCCTGCGGATCGGTCTGCGCTCGAAGGATTTCTGGCTGCTCGCCGGCACCTTCTTCATCTGCGGCGCCTCCACGAACGGACTCGTCGGCACCCACCTGATCCCCGCCTGCATCGACCACGGTATCGCCGAGGTCACGGCCGCAGGCCTGTTGGCTCTGATGGGCATCTGCGACCTGATCGGCACGACGGCTTCGGGCTGGCTCACCGACAGGTTCGATTCCCGCAAACTGCTGGCGTGGTATTACGGACTGCGCGGGCTTTCGCTGATCTTCCTGCCGTATTCATTCGATCTCAGCTTCTATGGCCTGTCGCTGTTCGCGGTGTTCTACGGGCTCGACTGGATCGCCACCGTACCGCCGACTGTGCAACTCGCCGGGAAGTCGTTCGGTGAGGAGAACGCCGCGCTGATGTTCGGCTGGATCGCGGCCGCGCACCAGATCGGCGCCGCCTCGGCGGCCTGGCTCGCCGGCATGGTCCGGACCGACACTGGCACGTACTTCGGTGCCTTCGTCTCGGCCGGCCTGCTGTGCCTCGTGGCGGCGCTGATGGCGACCTTCGTGGGACGCAGGCCGCAGGAGCCGGCCCTGCGCCCGCTGCCGGCCTGAACTGCGCCGGGCGGGCTTGGTTGCCATGAGCGTGCCGCGATGGGGGCGCCCTGAACGAGCCGTTCCCGCGCAGCCCGAGGCCCGCCTTGACCATCGCAGTCCGGCCCGTGCCGTCACCAGACCCGGAGGTGCGCCCGTCGCGCCCCTGGTCGGGTCCGGGCTTCGCCGAGTTCGTCGCCATCATCGCCTTGATGATGGCGGTCACGGCGATCTCGATCGATAACCTGCTGCCGGCCTTCCCGGCGATCGAGGCGCGCTTCGCGGTCGCAGATCCGAACCGGCTGCAGTTGCTCGTCTACGTCTACATGATCGGATTCGGCGTCGCGCAGATCGTGTACGGGCCGGTCTCCGATGCGGTGGGGCGCCGGCCGGTGCTGCTGGTGAGCCTCGCCATCTACGTAATCGGCTGCGGGCTCGCCATGGTCGCGCCGAGCTACGGCTGGCTGCTCGCCGCGCGGATCATCCAGGGCATCGGCGCGGCCGGCGGCCGGGTGCTGTCGGTGGCGATCGTGCGCGACCGTTTCGCCGGCCGCGAGATGGCGAGCGTGATGTCGTTCACCATGATGGTATTCCTCATCGTGCCAATGATCGCCCCGGCGATCGGCGGCATGATGCTGGCGCTGGGATCCTGGATCTACGTCTTCGTCTCGATGCTGGTCCTGGCCTTCTGGCTGACCGTCTGGTTCTCCTGGCGGATGCCCGAGACCCTGCATCCGGAATACCGGCGCCCGCTCTCGCCGGCCGCGACCTGGGCGGCGATCCGCCTGACGCTGAGGACCCGGGTCGCGATCGGCTACACCACCGCGCTCGGACTGCTGACCGGCTGCATCATGGGCTATGTCGGCTCGGCCCAGCAGGTCTTCGATACCGGCCTGTACCATCTCGGCCCGCTCTTCCCCCTGGCCTTCGGGCTGGTGGCCGGCGCGATGGGCACGGCGACGCTGATCAACGCCCGGGCCGTGCGGCGGCTCGGCATGCGGACCCTGTCGCATGCCGGCGTGATCGCCTTCACGCTGGTCGGTCTGATGCAGGTCGGCGTCGGGCTCGCCTATGACGGGCATCCGCCGCTGGGTCTGTTCCTGGCGATCCTGGCGCTCAACCAGTTCCTGATCAGCTTCGCGATGCCGAACTTCAACGCGCTGGCGCTGGAGCCTCTCGGCGCGATCGCCGGTACGGCCTCCTCGTTTCTCGGGTTCTACACGACCATCCTCGGCGCCCTGTGCGGCTTCCTGATCGGCCAGGCGTTCGACGGAACTGTGCTGCCGGTGGGAATCGGCTATGCCGCGCTTGGCGGGCTGGCGCTCCTCGTCGTCGTCTGGACCGAGCGCGGTCGATTGTTCCGGGGCGGCGTGTCCGGCTGAGCGTCTGGCTTAACCGGGTCTTCAGCGGCTCGGGCCAAGCTTCCGGGGTCTCCCAACCGACCGGATCCCCGATGCTCGACCGCGCCCAGAACGGAACGCTTCTCGCCGCGCGGCTGCTGCTCGCCGCCGCGCTCCTGCCCACGGGGATCGCGCGGGCGCTCAACGTCTCGGGCTTCGCGCTGACGCTCGCGGGCGGCGGGGTGCCGTTCCCCAACGCCGTCGCGACGGGCGCGGTGGTGGTTCAGGTCTTCGGGCCGCTGGCCCTGATCCTCGGCGTGCTGCCCCGGCTCACCGGGCTGGCGCTGGCCATCTTCGCGACGCTGACCGCCTTCGTGCTCCATGCCTTCTGGCACTATGTCGGCCCGGCGGCGGTCGCCGAACGCACGTTGCTGCTGGCCGATCTCGGCCTCGCGGGCGGGTTCCTCATGTATGCCCTTGCGGGCCCCGGTGGCTGGAGCTGGCAGGGTTGGCGTGCCGGGGTGGGGGCGGAAGCGCCGAAAGCCAAGCCCGCCGCCGGAAAGGCCGCCCCCAAGGCGTCGGCGGCGCGGAGCGGCGGGAAGCGCCCCGCCGGCAGGACACCCGCCCGCGCGGCGGCCTGATCGCCGGAACGCGCCTCAACCGTGCCGCGGCTGCATCTCGGTCGCGGCCGGCGGCGTCTGGGCGACCATCCGGCGTCCGGAGATTTCGGCTCCCGCATCGGGCGACAGGTTGCGGAAGGCCAAGACGGAGGCCGCCGAGATCACCGCCACCGCGAAGAAGGCGGGCCCGAAATCGCCCGCCTCGATCTGGGTCCGGCCATGCAGGCCGGCAGTCCCCTCAAGGGCCAGGGCGCCCAGCGTCACGCCGAGGCTCAGGGAGAGCTGCTGGCAGACGCTCGCAAAACTCGTCGCCGCGCTCATCTCTCGCGATTCGAGATCGGCATACGCGATGGCGTTGACGCAGGTGAACTGGATCGAGCGCGAGCAGCCGCCGACGAACAGCAGGGCCACCATGATCCAGTGCGACGTCTGCGCCGTGTAGAATCCGTTCACCGCCAGGAAGGTCGACGCCACCAGCGCGTTCCATGTCATCAAAGTCCGAAAACCCGTGCGGCGCAGGATCTTCGGCGCCAGCGTCTTCACGAACATCGCGCCGGCCGCCGCCGCGAAGGTGATCAGCCCCGAATGCAGGGCGTCGAGCCCGAACCCGACCTGCAACATCAGCGGGAGCAGAAACGGGATCGCCCCGGTCCCGATCCGGAACAGGCTGCCGCCGAGTATGGCGACCCGAAAGGTCGGCCGCTCCATCAGGTCGAGCCGCACGATCGGGTGGGCGACCCGCCTTGCATGGGCCCAGTAGAGCGGCAGCAGGATCGCGCCGCCCGCGAGGCAGCCCCACGAGACCGTGGCGGGCAGCAGGTGGCGACCCATCGCGGCGAGGCCGAGCATCAGCGCGGCGAGCCCCGAGCCGAGCAGCAGGAAGCCCAGGATGTCGAGGGGCGGCCGCTCAGCCTCGCGGACATCCTCGAAGTAAAGGGTCGCCAGCACGATGCCGGCGCAGCCGATCGGCAGGTTGATGAAGAAGATCCAGCGCCAGTCGAACCACGTGGTGATCAGGCCCCCGACCGGCGGCCCGAGCACGGGGCCCACGAGGGCGGGGAAGGTCAGGTAGGCCAGCGCCGTGACGAGCTGCGATTTCGGCACGCTGCGTAACACGACGAGGCGCCCGACAGGCACCATCATGGCGCCGCCCATGCCCTGAAGAAACCGCGCGGCGACGAACCACGCCAGCCCGTTGGCGGCTGCACAGGCGAGGGAGCCGGCCATGAACACGACCAGAGCCGCGCGAAAGACGGTGCGTGCGCCGTAGCGGTCGGCCATCCAGCCGCTCACCGGGATGAAGATCGCGAGACTGACCAGATAGGACGTCAGGGCGAGCTTGAGGGCGATCGGATCCTCGTTCAGGCTCGCCGCGATACTGGGCAGCGCTGTGGCGATCACCGTCGAATCGGTGTTCTCCATGAACAGGGCGGTGGCGACCGTCAGGGGGACGATCCAGAACGGTCTTTGAGCGGGGGAGGACATTGGAGGGCAGACGCGCATCGCGCCGTGCCGGTTGCACGACGGCGCCGCCGAACTCGCATCCGCGTGTTTCGCGAATGTATCTATCTTGCCACAGAAGTTGTGTCGGTGAGCAACGGCACCTTTTGCAAGCGAGGCCCAATGGCTACGTTTGTTTCACGCGGCCGTGAGATCGGTCTGTGAAGAGGTTTCGTCCCCGGGACGGGCCGCGAGGAGTTCGATGTCGTCCAGCCCCAGCAAGGCCCGCTTCCTGCCGCGGATCACCGTTGCCGTCGCCCTGTTCTCGATGGTGGCGGCCTGCGGCACCGTTCTGCTGAACGATCGCGGCTCGCTGACGCGCTACGACCGTCTGAAGGCAAGCGATCAGGTCGCCTCCGCGTCGCGAATCTACGTGGACCAGCCAGCGCTCACCCGGGTGCGCACGGTGCGCATCATCCCGACAGCGTTCCACGCCGACGTGGCCGGTGCAGGCCCGCTCACGCCAGCCGAGCGGCGCCTGATCGCCAACGCGGCCGATCGTGCGCTCTGCTACGACCTGTCCTTGAAGTACGACATCGTGTCGGGCCGCGACGCGGACCTCACCGTCCGGGCGCAGGTGACGCGGGTCGATCCGACGGACCTCCTCGGGGCCGGCGCGACCATTGCGGGCTCGGCCGGCGTCACGGTCGCTTCGCAGTTCGGCTTAAGCGTCGCCGAGGGTATCGGGCGCATCCCGATCCCGCGGATCCCGATCGGGCTCGGCAGCCTCACCGTGGAGGCCGAGGCGCTCGACCGGCGCCGCGAGCAGCGAGCCGCCATGGTTTGGGGCGGGGCCGCGAATTCCTTCACCAGCCAGCCGCGCTTCTCCCGTGCGAGCGACGCCTACGATCTGGCGGGCGAGTTCGGGCAGGATTTCGGCTACATGCTGGCGACCGGCGATGATCCGTTCACGGCGCCCAACACCTTGCCGACCTGGGACCGCATCCGCATCACGACGCTCGGCGAGGCTCCCCTCGATCCGGACTGCGAGGCCTTCGGCCGGGCGCCCGGGATCGACGGCATCCTCGGCGATTACATCGGCCTGCCGCCCGAATACACCGACAAGGGACCCCGCGCCCCCGCGCTACGCTGAGCCGGCGGCGCATCCTCCCGGTGGCCCGAAAATACCCGTGAGCCATGCGTGTTTTCGCGTTGCGCCGCGGCATGCGCGCATTGGCGCCATCGGGGAGCCCGTGATACTGGCACTTGCCAACCCGATCCCGCAGCGCGACCCGTAGCGCCGCCGTCCGAGGAAAGTTGGCATGGCCCGTATTGATACCGCATCGATCATCGAGGGTCTGACCTTCGACGACGTGCTCCTGCGGCCTGCCGCCTCCTCGGTGATGCCAACCGAGGTCAACGTCGCCTCCCGGCTCACCCGCACGATCCCGCTCAACCTGCCGATCCTCGCCTCCGCGATGGACACGGTGACCGAGGCGCCCATGGCCATCGCCATGGCGGCCAATGGCGGCATGGGCGTCATCCACCGCAACCTCGAGCCGGCGGAGCAGGCCGAGCAGGTCCGGCTCGTCAAGAAGTACGAATCCGGCATGGTGATGAACCCGATCACCATCCACCCGGACGAGACCCTGGCCGACGCCTTCGAGGTGATGAAGCGCAACCGCATCTCCGGCATCCCGGTGGTCGAGCGGGGGCCGAACGGCTCTCGGGGCAAGCTCGTCGGCATCCTGACCAACCGGGACGTGCGCTTCGCCACCAACTCCGCCCAGCCGGTCGCCGAGCTGATGACCCGGGACCGCCTGATCACCGTCCGCGAGGGCGTGACCCAGGACGAGGCGAAGCGCCTGCTGCACCAATTCCGGATCGAGAAGCTCCTGGTCGTCGACGATCACTACCGCTGCATCGGCCTGATCACCGTCAAGGACATCGAGAAGCGCGTCACCTACCCGTTCGCCGTCAAGGACGAGCAGGGCCGCCTCCGGGTCGCCGCCGCCACGACCACGGGTGACAGCGGTTTCGAGCGGGCCGAACGCCTGATCGATGCCGGCTGCGACGTGATCGTGGTCGATACGGCCCACGGCCATTCGATCAAGGTGCTCGACGCCGTCGCCCGGGTGAAGCAACTCTCCAACGCTGTGCAGGTCGTGGCCGGCAACGTCGCCACCCGCGAGGGCGCGCAGGCGCTGATCGATGCCGGGGCGGACGCCATCAAGGTCGGCATCGGCCCGGGCTCGATCTGCACGACCCGGATCGTGGCGGGCGTCGGCGTTCCCCAGCTTACGGCCCTGATCGAGGCCGTCGAAGCCGCGGGCGAGGCCGACATCCCGGTGATCGCCGATGGCGGCATCAAGTATTCCGGCGACCTCGCCAAGGCGATCGCGGCGGGCGCCTCCGTGGCGATGCTCGGGTCGCTGCTCGCCGGCACCGACGAGGCCCCCGGCGAGGTCTTTTTGTATCAAGGCCGCTCGTACAAGTCGTACCGGGGTATGGGCTCGGTCGGCGCCATGGCGCGTGGCTCGGCCGACCGCTACTTCCAGGCCGAGGTCAACGACACCCACAAGCTCGTGCCGGAGGGCATCGAGGGTCAGGTGCCCTACAAGGGGCCGGTGGGGAACGTCCTGCACCAGCTGGCCGGCGGCCTGCGCGCCGCCATGGGCTATGTCGGCGGCGCGACCATTCCGGACTTCCAGGAGCGGGCGCGCTTCATCCGCATCACCAATGCCGGCCTGCGCGAGAGCCACGTCCACGACGTGACGATCACGCGGGAGAGCCCGAACTATCCGTCGCGGACTTGAGGCTTTGATGCGTACGCTGATCGTCGGAGCCGGCGCGACCGGCGGCTATTACGGCGCGCGGCTCGCCGAATCCGGTGCCGAAGTGACGTTCCTCGTGAGGCCCGGCCGGGCGGAAAAGCTCGCCGCGGACGGGCTGAACCTTCGCTCACCGCTCGGCGACCTGCACATCCCGAGCCCGCCGACCGTCACGGCCGACCGGCTGGCCGAGGCCGGTGGGTTCGACCTGATCCTTCTGTCGTGCAAGGCCTACGACCTCGACAGCGCCATCGCTGACCTTGCGCCCGCGGTCGGCGCGGAGACGGCGATCCTGCCCCTGCTGAATGGCCTCGCCCATCTGGACGCGCTCGATGCCCGGTTCGGGGCCGAGCGTGTGCTTGGCGGATCCTGTGCCATCGCGGCGACGCTGACGCCCGACGGCACGATCCGCCATATGAGCGAGTTGTGCAGCATCACCTATGGCGAGCGGGACGGGTCGCGCTCGGCCCGGATCGAGTTGGTCGACGCCCTCTTGCGCGGGCTGAAGTTCCAGCCGCGCCTCAGCGATTCGATCCTGCTGGAGATGTGGGAGAAGTGGGTCTTCCTGGCGACACTTGCGGGGGCCACAACCCTGATGCGCGCCGCGGTCGGCGACATCGTGGCGGCGCCGGGCGGCTCGGATCTGATGGCGGCGCTCCACACCGAATGCACGGCCGTCGCCACCGCGAGCGATTACGCACCACGGGCCACGGTGGCCGAGCGGGCGCGGGCGCAGCTCACGGCGGCGGGATCGACCTTCACGGCCTCGATGCTGCGCGACATCGAGAATGGCGGGCGGATCGAGGCCGATCACGTGATCGGCGACCTGATCGCCCGCGGCCAACGGCTTTCGCCGGAGACGGCCTTTCCCCTGCTGACGCTGGTCTATACCGGCCTCAAGGCCTACGAGGCGCGGCGGGGGCGGGAGGCGGCCTGAGCCGCCACCTTTCAGTACCGGCCCGGCGGCGGCGCGGGCGGGTTGCCGTATTCGAGCTGCGTCTTGGCATCGACGGGCCGGCGCGGCGGCGGCGAGAAATCGGGCTGCGCGGCGGGGGCGCTGGCGCAGGCGGCGAGCGACGCTGCGACCAAGGCCGCGAGGGCGAGACGAACGGCGGACGAGACGGACGACGACATGGGCTGGGGGCCTTCCGGAACGCAACCGGCGTCGAACCACCCTGGTCCGCCGCCGATGGATGCCATAGGACACGCTGCGGTCCACTGGCGGACCGCAGGTCGCGTGGTCTGAACCGGGATCGCGCCTGAAGCTCGGCCGTAAGATGGCGGCATCGCGGGGCAAGCGTGGCCGTTTCGCGACGCCGTCGACTCATTCCAAAGGACCAGACCGCTGACACCCGCCGCCCGCTGCTCCGCCGCCATCGAGGTACTCACCGACATCGCCGAGCGCCGCAGGCCGGCTGCCGATGCCCTGAAGGATTGGGGCCTCGCCCATCGGTTCGCCGGCTCGGGGGACCGGGCCGGGATCGCCAGTCTCGTCTACGACGCCCTGCGTCGGCGTGCCTCGGCGGCTTGGATCATGGGCTCCGATTCGCCGCGCGCGGTGCTGATCGGGGCGTTGCGGCTTCAGCAGGGCCTCGCCGCTGCCTCGGTCGCGGCGCTCTTCTCGGGCGAGCGCTTCGCACCGGAGCCTCTGACCGACGATGAGCGCGCGCGGCTCGACACCGCGACGCTTCAGGACGCGCCGCCCGAGGTCGCCGGCGATGCCCCTGCCTTCGTGCTGCCGGACCTCGCGGTCACGCTCGGCGACGACCTGATCCCGGAGCTCAAGGCGCTCGCCCGCCGCGCGCCGCTCGACATTCGCGTCAACACCCTGCGCGGCTCCAGGGACGCGATCCTGCCGGCCCTCGCGGCCTTCGGTGCGGAGCCGACGCCGCACGCACCCCAGGGCCTTCGGATCCCGATCGGTGCGGACGGGCGCGGTCCGGCGCTCCATGTCGAGGCCGAGTTCCTGGAGGGCTGGTACGAGATCCAGGACGAGGGCTCGCAGCTCGCGGCTTTGCTCGCCGCGCCGCGGGCCGGCGAGACCATCGTCGATCTCTGCGCGGGCGGCGGCGGCAAGACCCTGGCGCTCGCGGCCGAGATTGGGAACGGCGCTCACCTGATCGCCACCGACGGCGATCCGCGCCGCCTCGCGCCGATCCACGAACGCCTGCGCCGGTCGGGCGCCGGCGCCGAGGTGCGGTCGCCGCGGGGCGGACGGGCGCGCACCGACGTGCTGGAAGATCTCGACGGCACCGTCGACCGGGTGCTGGTCGATGCGCCCTGTACCGGCTCGGGAACATGGCGGCGGAATCCCGATGCCAAGTGGCGCCTGCGTCCGGGCAGCCTCGCGCTTCGCACGGCCGAACAGACCCAGGTTCTCGATCGGGCGGCCCGGCTGGTCAGGCCGGGCGGACACATCGTCTACGTCACCTGCTCGCTCCTCTCCGCCGAGAACGATGCGGCCGTTACCGGCCTGCTGTCGCGCTGGCGCGGGCGGTTCACCGTGATCGCGGCGACCGAAATCCTCGCCGCGGGCCCGGCCTCGTTGCGAGAGGCGGTCCGGTTTACGGCCCACGGGATTCAGATGAGCCCGCACCGGACCGGAACGGACGGCTTCTACGTCGCGGTCATCGCCCGGAACGCCTGAGTCGCGCGGGTCGCGGGACCCCATTGCGCCGAGCCGCGTTGAAACCGCGGCCCGATCGATCCCACTGCCAGGAGTCGCCCTTGCACCTGGACCGCCGTCTCCTGCTCGCCGGCCTCGGGAGCCTCGTCGGCCTGAAACCCGTAAGGGCCGCGACCGACGGGCGACCGGAGCGAGCGTCGCATGAGGCGGTCAAGGCTCTGCCGCGCTCTCTGCCCGGCGCGGATCTTGAGGTGATCGATCTTTGGCCGGGAGATCTTCCGGGCGGCGGCCCGGGACCCGTTGCGGACGGATACCGCTACGTCGAGGGCTCTATCGGCGACATCACGCGGGTGGCACGGCCCTGTCTGCTGGTCATGCGACCGGCCAACGCTAACGGAGCCGCGATGATCGTCGCGGCCGGAGGCGGCTACGAATACATCGCGATCGGCAACGAGGGCGTCCCGGTGGGGCGCGTGCTCAACGCGGCCGGCATCACGGTCTTCCTGCTGATCTACCGCCTACCCGCCGAGGGCTGGGGGGCCGGTCCCGACGCGCCTCGGCAGGACGCCCAGCGCGCGCTTCGGCTGATCCGATCGCGGGGCACGGAGTTCGGGATCGATCCGGACCGCGTCGGCGTGCTGGGCTTCTCGGCCGGCGGCCACCTGATGGGCGAGACCGCGGTCGGCAGCGCGCAGAACCTCTACCCGGCCGAGGATGCCATCGACGCCCAGCCTGTGCGGCCGACGCTCGCCGGGCTGATCTATCCGGTCATCACTATGCGCAAGCCGTTCGACCGGACCCATACCCGGCGCATCCTCGTCGGCGACGATGTGACGGCGCTTGAGATGAAGACCTACTCGGTCGATCTCCAAGTCGGCCCCGAGACGCCCCCGACCTTCCTGGCGCAGGCGATCGACGATCCGATCGCGGTCGCCGACCATCCGCTGCTGATGTTCGCGGCCCTCAGGAAGGCGCGCGTTCCGGCCGAGCTGCATCTGTTCGAGCGCGGCGGACACGGATTCGGACTTGGGCTGCCCGGTACGCCCGCGGCGGCGTGGCCCGGATTGTTCCTGGCCTGGATCCGCCTGCACGGATTCATACGGGGCTGATCGCTCAGCCGCCGCTGGCGATCACGCGGTGCAGCTTGGCGACCTTGGGCCGGCTTGTACGGAACTGGCCTCGCTCCACCGCCACGAACACCACGGTCGCGATGGCGAGCGTCGTCAGCCACCAGATCGAAGTCAATCCGACGCTGAGGCAGGCTACCGTGAAGGCTGCCGCGAAGCAGCCCATGGCGCCGGGCACCAGGGCAGGTCCGTCGCGCCCGGCCCGGCGGATCGACGCGTAGAGCGCGAAGGCGGCGGCCAGTGCGCCCACGATCCCGAGTTCGTACCAGAACTCGAACAGCGCGGTCGTCGGGGCGTTCAGCGGGAGAAGACCGACGAGGCGTCCGCGCAGCGCGGTCTCGAAGCCGTGGCCGGTGATCAGGCGCACCGGGTCGGTCGTCACCACCTTCTGCCAGCTCTTCAGCGACAGCACCGTTGGCGCCAGCGGCCCCAGCACGGCGGACCCGATCGGCCGCGCCAGGAATGGCAGCAGCGGCGCCACCGCGAGCAGGACGGCCGACACGATCGCTGTCAGCTGCACGCCGAGCTTCTGGCGATAGCTCGTCACTGCGAATGCGACGGCGCCGACCGCCAGGGCCGCGATCTGCGTCGCGTCGGGCTGGACGGTGAGCGCGAGGGCCACGAGGAGGGCCAGGGCCAGTGCTTCCCGGTCGCGGCGCCGGGACCGCAGCCAGGCCAGGGCGGGCCAGACCAGAAGGATCAGCAGCACGAGGCCGCGATCCAGGGCGCCGTCATCTTCTGCACCGGGGGGGCCCATATGGGCGCCGAACAGGCCGAGGACGATCGCCACGATCGCGCCCGCCACCAAGCCCAACGGCAGCAGGTACAGATTGGCCGAGCGCATCCGGTCGGGCAGGGCGAGGTAACCCAGAAATGCGAGCCCAACGGTGGCCGCGAGGTTCACCAGCCGCTCCAGGGCCGGTCCGAGAAACGGCGTCCATGTGAGCGACAAGGCGGACCAGAACACCACGAGCATCGCGGCCAGGAAGGCCGGGGCGGTCAGAAGCCTTAGGGCGGCTGGGCGCACCGGCCGTTGCCGCCGGTCGATGACGCTGGCGATGATCAGCAGGATGACGGCGATCGGCGCGAGGATCACCGAGGCGCGCCGGGCGACCTGCGCCAGGACGGGGAGCACCACGAACAGCCCGAAGAAGCCGAGGCGTCGCAGCAGTGCCGCGGCGTCGAGCGCCGGATCGGCATGGGTCGAGTTCGACGCGCGCGGCATCCTGCGCCTTCTGCCGGACCGGGACGGCCGGTTCTCTGCTGGATACGCAAGGCGCGCGCAAGTCGCTGTAGACGCCGGGCCACACCCAGCGCCGCGCGCGCGCTCAAGCCACGGTGGCGGTCTCACGCGGACGCCGCCGCAGCGTCCGCCGGCCGACATCCGAAACGATACGCCAGCCGCCCCAGGCGGCGAAGAACCCGATCAGACCGGCCGCCAGGCCGTCGGCATTGGTCGGGATCGCCGGGCTGAAGTCCCGATAGGCCGCTTCGGCGACCGGCATGTCGGGGTCGCGCAGCATCGCCACGACACGGCCCAGCGGGCTCGTCGCGGACGCCATGGCTTGTTGCTGCGCGCTTAAGCGGGCGAGCCGGACGATGTCGGCCTGCGCCGCCGCGCCGCGGCGGGCCACGAGCTGATCGGGATTGCTGCGCAGGCGGTCGACGGCGCCGTCGCGGGTCGTGCCGGAGGCCTGCGCGTCGGATTCGAGCACCGCCACCTGACGGCGAAGTTCGTCGGCGGCGCCACCCAACCTCTGGGCATATTGCTGTGCGAATTCCGGCGCCTGCGCGGCGACAGCGCCGCCGAGGAGTCCGAGGGCGAGCCCGAGGGTGCGGAATACGCGGAACACGTCAGATCTCCGGCCCGTGGAATCGACCATCGACTAAGAGCACGCCGTCGTGGGCGGTTCCAGCCGCCCTCATGCGGGAAGCGTCAGCAGACCCGCCTGTCCGTCGCCGCAGCCGAACAGCAACCGGCCGCCGCGCCCGTCCCAGGCCAGCGCGGTGATCCCGCTCCCGGGAACCGCCGGGCGCACCAGCAACTCCGCGGCATCGGTGAACCGGACGAGGAGGATGCAGCCGTCCTCGTAGCCGATGGCCAGGACCGGTGCCTTCGGGTGGAACGCAACGCGGGACACCCGGGCGGGGCGGACTCCGCATTCCCGCGGGGGCTTGCCGGTCGGTCCCTCCTTCGAGTCGAACGGCCAGACGATCGCTGCCTCGGCGCCGCCGGTGGCGAGCCAGTGCCCGTCCGACGACCACGCCACCGAGCGCACCTTGCCGGGATAGCCCGACATCCGCATGTGGCCGCGATCCGGCTGGAGCCGCCAGCCGTGCAGGGCATTCTCCTGCATGGTGGTGACGACGAACCGGCCGTCCGGCGACCACGTCACGTCGATATGCGAACCCTTCCACTCGATCACCTCGGCGGGCGTCTCGAGATTCGGAAACCAGAGGCTGACGCCGTTGTAGTGCGCGATTCCGAGCCGGTAGCCCTTGGGCGCGAAGACGAGCCCGCGCGCTGTCGAGGGCGCCTGGAAGGTGCGCTCGCGGCCCTTGGCATCCCGCGCCACGACATGGCGCCCGGCCGACCACGCCACGGCTCCGTCCGGGTGGACCGCCAGGGCATCGATCCAGGCTCCGCCCCTGGCAGAGCCGAGCTGCTCTAGGGTGCCATCGGCCCGGACCTCGACGATGCGGCCGTCATCGCCGCCGGTGAGGAGGCGCGTGCCGCTTCCGGCCGCCACCAGGATGCCGGCCTCGGGATGCGCGACGAGTCGCGCCAAGCCTCCGTCCCGCGCCAGCGCGACTGCGCCGTCGCTGAGTGCCAGGGCCGGTATATCCTTCAGGAAATGGGCCGCGATTACGTGGGCGCCGGGATCGAGCGCGGCGACGTGCTGGGTCAGGGAGGGATTGCTCAAGGTGCTGCTCATGCCGCGGGGACCTTCGCGGCATGCGGGCCCGCGCGCAAGACCACGATCGCGGTCACAAGCGCCAGACCGCCGGAAAGCGCCGCCGGCGCGATCAGGGCGTAGAGGGCGAACAGGCCGTAGGCGTGCGCCCCGAGATAGGCGCCCAGCAACAGGGACAGCCAGACCAGCCCGTCGCCGACCCAGCCGAGCGGATCCCCGGTTCGAGTGAGCGCCTGGGCGATCTTATGGCCGAGGCTGAACAGGGCGCCGGTGACGAAGGTCGTGCCGGCGCGGAACCCCTTCACCTGCGCGAGCACCGCGTTCTGCGAGCCCATCGCCACGGCGACGAAGAAGGCGGCGAGGCCGAGTTCTGGCGATTCGAGTCCGAGACCGAGGCCGCCGAGGATCAGAAGTGACTCGTAGGCGAGCACCGCGGGTGTCGTCCAGCGGGGCGGCACGAGGATCGCCAGCCCGCTGCCGAGCACCGAGCCCGTGAGGAAGGCGAAGATCAGGATCGCCGGCAACACCATCCGGTGGGGATCGGCCGCCGCGCCGAAGACCGCGAGCTGCGTGGTGTTGCCGCTCATGAACGAGGTGTAGAGGCCGCCGAGCCGCACGAAACCGAGGGCGTCCACGTATCCGGCGAGCCCCGTCAGCAGCAGACCGAGCCCGAGCTGATGGATCCGGTTCACGATCCCGCTCCCTGGTCGGGTTTCGGTAACCACCTGTTAACCAAGTCACCGCCCTCGTTCGTCGGTATCGAAGGGCAGTTAACGCGCCACTCACCAAACCCGTGCAATTCGATCGAAACAGGGTGAACGCCGTGTCGAGAGGGGCCGTTGCCCCTGCGATCCGGTCGGGGAACAGCGTTCCCCCGCCGGGTGAGTGGGAGTTGCGTCATGGTTCCGTTCGCCGCCGCGCTTGTCTGTCCGTCCCTGCTTGTTCCGGACTCGGCCGCCGCCACCATCCTGATCGTCGAGGATGAGCCGACCGTCTGTGAACTGGCTGCCGAAACGCTCCTCGACGCCGGTTATCGGGTGCTCACCGCCGCGGATGCTTGGCAGGCCGAGGCGATCCTGGCCCGCGAGAGCGTCGACATGCTCTTCACCGATATCGATCTGGCCCGCAACACGAACGGTCTTGCCCTCGCCCGCCGCGCCCGTGATCTCTGCCCGGACCTTCCGGTGGTCTACACCTCCGGGGGGCGCGACGGACTTGCGACCCGCGACGCCGTCCCCGGCTCCGTCTTCGTGCCGAAACCCTATCGCCCGAGCCAGCTCGTGGTGCTCACCCGCGACGTGCTGAACGCCGCGCTCCTTCACGCCTGACCTGGATCTCCGAGGACCTCCGCCATGTGGCGCTTCCTTCCCGCACTCGGTCTTGTCACAGCGCTCTCGGTGGGGCCCGCTGGAGCGGCCTGCGACGTGAAAGGCGCGCAGATCGAGGAGGCCATCGCGGCCAAGAGCGAGCTGCGCTCCGACGCCAACACCCAACTCGTGCGCGACCTGCGCACCCTGCGCGATGCCGCGATCGTGCTGGATACCTATAAATTCCCCGGCGAATGCGAGGTGTTGCTCGGGGTTGCCAAGTCGCTTCTCGCGGATCCCGCCAAGACCATCGAGCAGGGCGGTGATACCGACGAGGATAAGGCCGAAAGCCTGACCGAGGCGCGCAAGCCGAAGGACGCAGGCACCTCGAAGGCGAAGTAGTCGCCCCCGCGCATTCCGTTGCCGTTCGCGGGTCGTTTCCGAAGCCCTCAGCGCTCCTCGCCGGCACTTGCGCCGATCTTCGCCCGGGCGAGGGCCTTCCCGAGCTTCGCGGCGATCTGGTCGCGCAGCATGTCGGCCATCTCGATATCGACCAAGCGCCACACCAGCCCGCGCAGCCGCAATCGGATGCGTGTGCGCTGCCCGCGGGGTGCCTCGGGCGGGATCGGTACAACCACGGCGCGGAAGCCGCGCATTTCCATCGCCGTGTAGAACGGGAGCAGGCGCCCGAAGCTGTGGATCGCGAGCCCTTCCGGACGCGAGCCGGTCGGCCGTTCGAGATCGAGCTTGTCGGGCCAGCCGTTGGCGAGCAGGTCGATCACCGTCTCGGGGGTGATCATCGACTCGGACAGGGCCAGCGCCAGCCCGTAGGCAGCATCGCCGAGGCGTTGACGGTCGCGCGGCTCGATGTCCGGATCGCTCTCCGACGCGGTGCGCATCGCCGCCGTGATCTGCCGCACCAGAGACAGGCGGAGCGTCCGAAAGTTGACGTGGTTCTCGATGTAGGCGGTGTCGTGCCGGCGCACCGCCTGCGCCAGATCGTACAGCGACCAGAGCGGGCTCATGGTGAAGGCGAGCCACGCGAGGGCGAGCCCGAGCAGGACCGTGAGCCAGCGCATACCTCAGGACCCCGGCCGCCGCGTCACCGCGCATCCGCCCAGCGCTCGAGGCCGGAGAAGGCCGCCACCACCCGCTCGTACACCGGGCGCTTGAACGGGATGATCAACTCCCGAAGTTCGTCGAACCGCGCCCAGCGCCATGCGTCGAACTCCGCCTTATGGGCACCCCCGCCCGGCTGGAGCACGTCGATCAGCTCCTCCCGCCCCTCGAAGCCGAAGGCGAACCATTTCTGGGTCTGCCCGCGGTAGCGACCCTTCCAGGCCTGCTTCATGACGTCGGGCGGGAGATCGTACGGAAGCCAGTCCGGGATCTCCGCGAGCTTGCGGATCGCCTCCGGCGGGACATTGGTCTCCTCGTAAAGTTCCCGGCGCGCCGCCGCCTCCGGATCCTCGCCCGGGTCCACCCCGCCCTGCGGCATCTGCCACATATGCGGACCGGCGACATGCTCTGGGCCGGCATCCTTGGTTCGGCGCCCGACGAACACGCCGCCCGATCGTGCGATCAGCGCGATGCCCACGCAGGGGCGGTAGGGCAGGCTGCCCGGATCCAGATCCGTTGTCATTGTCCGGACCATAGGTCAGCGGCGCGGGCCGCGGCAACGCCACCCAGGTTCGGAGGGCGCCATCCCGGCGCGAAATCCATTTTGGCGGGAGTCGAGCGCGCCTGCACTCAATCAGCCGTAGAGACGCGCTTGTCGCGGGCGCCGCGTAACGCCACGCTGGCCGGGACGATGCGCAACCCGCGGGTATCGAGGTCGCGCGCCCAGCGCGCGATTCGATCGACCGTCAGCGCAGCGCCGCTGGCCGAGACGAGGGTGAACCCGTTGGAACGGGCACGCGCCTCGGCCTGCGCCAGGGCGGCATCGATGGCGTCAGCCCGCGGGGTCGCGTCGAGGACGATCTCGGCACGGGCGACTGGCGTGCGGGTCTTGTTGACGGGGGCGGTCGCGGGCTTGGGGCCGGTGCCGTCGTCGAGGAAGCCAAGGCCCCGGGCGCCGATCTCGCGCAGGATCGGCTCGAAGGCGGCATCCGCCATCAGCTTCGATCCCATGAAGTTCACGGTGCCGACATAGCCGGGAAAGCGCGCCAGCGCCCAGGCGAGGCGATCGGCATTCTCGGGTCCCTTGAGGGAGGTGAGCAGCCCCTGCGGCCCGGGGTCGCTGTCCGGATAATCGAACGGCTCCATCGGCAGTTGAAGGAAAACCTCATGCCCGGCGTCGCGGGCTCGTGCCGCGGCGCGCTCGGCCTCGCTGCCGTAGGGCAGGAAGGCGAGGCTGACGGCAGCCGGCAAGCGTGCGGTGGCACCGGCCGTGGCGGCCTGCCCGACACCGAGACCGGTTACCACGATGGCGATGCGGGGGCCGGTTCCTGTGTCCTCGGACCGGGCGTAGACATCGAGCGCGCGCACCCGGCCTTCGCCGAGCTTCGGCATGATCCCGTGCCGGCCCGTCTCGCTGATCCGGGGATCCGGGGCGGCGGCCAGACGTGGTGCGGTCGGGGACGGGACACGGATCACCACCGCGTCGGTCGGGGCGGAGCCCAGCGGGCGCACCACCGTGACGCCTGAAGCCGACTCGATCTCTTCCGCGCTGCGCTGAAGCTGCCCCTGCCCGGGCGCCGTGGTGGCGACCTGCGGCTCGACGGCAGCGACCGGAGCCGCGGGGCGCGCCACGGCCTCGCGGATCGCGATCACGGCCTCCGCGTGGGGTTCGCCGCCCTGGGGATCGCCAAGCGCCACGACGAGGCCGAGGGACGCCACGAAGGCCGCCGCGATCGCCCCAGCCGCAACCTTCGGCCGGCGCAGGGCCGCGACGATCCGGCCGTACCGCCCGCTGGGCTGGTCCGGCGCCTGGGCCTCCGCCACCCCGAGGGGGCGCGTGAGGATATCGTCGTTGGATTCGGTCAAGCGGCGCTCGATGCGGAATCGCGATTCCAACCGCGCCGGAGCGGCGCGGATCTCCGACTCCATTGCGGACCGGTATGGTTAACGATCCTCTAAGCTCCGGTCCCGAACAGAAAAATCCCGCCCGGCTTCGAGCCGGACGGGATGGCATAACGTCGCTTCAGGCTTCGAAGATCAGTTCGGCAGGCTTGGCTTCTGCTGCTGCGCGCTCGGCGCCCCGTTGGCGGCGCCCTTCTGGATGCCGTGCAGGAAGTCGACGGCCGAGATGAGCTGCTTGTCCTTGGCCGGATCCGGCGGGACGTAGGCGGAGGAGCCGCCCCGCTCGTCGGTATCCTTCTGCTTCAGGTGGCCCTTCAGGCCGGCCTCGCCCTTGGTCTCGTCCTTGCCCTTCAGCTCGTCCGGCACCTCCTGCAGCACCTCGACGTCGGGCTCGATGCCCTTCGCCTGGATCGAGCGGCCGGACGGCGTGTAGTAGCGAGCCGTGGTCAGCCGGAGGGCGCCGGAGCCGCCGAGCGGGATGATCGACTGCACCGAACCCTTGCCGAAGGAGCGCGTGCCCATGATGGTCGCGCGCTTGTGATCCTGCAGGGCGCCGGCCACGATCTCGGAGGCCGAGGCCGAGCCGCCGTTCACCAGCACCACCACGGGCTTGCCCTTGGTCAGGTCGCCGGACTTGGCCGAGAAGCGCTGCGTCTCGTCCGGGTTGCGGCCGCGGGTCGAGACGATCTCGCCGCGATCCAGGAACGCATCCGACACCATCACGGCCTGATCGAGCAGGCCGCCCGGGTTGTTGCGCAGGTCGATGACGTAGCCCTTGATCTTGTCGGCACCGATCTCGCTCGTGAGCTTGTCGATGGCGGCGCGCATGCCGTCGAAGGTCTGCTCGTTGAACTGGGTCAGGCGGATATAGGCGACGTCGCCGCCCTCGACCTTGGAGCGCACCGGCTTGATCTTGATCACATCGCGGGTGAGCGTGACGTCGATCGGCTCCTTCGACTCCTTACGGCTGATCTTGAGCTTCACCGCGGAGTTCACCGGGCCGCGCATCTTGTCGACCGCTTGGTTCAGGGTCAGCCCCTGGACCTGATCGTCGTCGATCTGGGTGATGACGTCGTTGGCGAGCAGGCCCGCTTTGGCGGCGGGGGTGTCGTCGATCGGCGTGACGACCTTGATCAGGCCGTCTTCCATCGTGACCTCGATGCCGAGGCCGCCGAACTCGCCGCGGGTGGTGGTCTGCATGTCGCGGAACGCCTTGGCGTCCATGTAGCTCGAATGCGGATCGAGCGACGTCAGCATGCCGTTGACGGCCGCCTCGATCATCTTCGACTCGTCCGGCTTCTCGACGTAGTCGGTCCGGACCTTCTCGAAGACGTCGCCGAACAGGCTGAGCTGGCGATAGGTTTCGGCCGAGGCGGCGACGGCTCGCGGACCCGACAGGAAGTCGGTCTGGGTGGCCACCATGGAGGTGCCGGCACCCAGGAAGGCGCCGAGCATGATCAGGGAAGTCTTGCGCATCAGCCGCGAACCTTCTCGCCAAGTACCGTATTATTCGGGCTCTTTGCCCACCACGGCTCCGGATCGATGGAGCCGCCGTCCTTCTTGAATTCGACGTACAGCGTGGGATCGCCCTCGGACCCGTTGAGGCCCGCGCCCTTCTCGCCCATGCTGCCAACCGGCTCGCCCGCGAGCACGAACTGGCCGACCTCGACGCTGATCTGTTCCATCCCCGCGAGCAGGAGATAGTAGCCGTCGCCCGCGTTGATGATCAAGAGTTGGCCATAAGACCGGAACGGACCCGCAAACTGCACCCAACCGTCGGCCGGTGAGGAGACCGTCGCCTTCGGACGGGTCGAAAACGACACGCCGCGGGTGGTTCCGCCATTGCCGTCGGGCTGATTGAAGGCCCGCGCCAGCCTCCCGCTCACCGGCCGCGGCACTTCGCCCCGCGCCTCGGCGAAATGCACCTTCGGTGCCAGCCGGGCAGGGTCGCGGAAGCCGGCCGCGGCAAATCGCTCCTGCGTCGCCTTCACCTCGCGCTCAGCCGCCGCTTTGGCCTCCTCGGCCGAGCGCTTCGCCGCAACGGCCTCCGCCTCGGTCCGGTCCATCAGGTCCTTCAGGCTTTTGGCCTGGGTGCCCAGTTCGGCGGCGCGGCGACGCTCGGCATTGAGGCCGCTTTCGACCTCGGCCTGACGGGCGCGCCGGGCCGCCACCAGGGCTTCGAGCCGCTGCCGCTCCCGCGCCCAGCCGGCGAGATCGTTGCTCAGGCCTTCCTTGTCCTGGGCGATCAGCCCCCGCAGGCGGATCATTTCTGCGAGATCGGCGGCGAGCGTATCGACCTCGCCGCGCAGCTCCGGCACCACCGCGCCGAGCAGCATCGAGGTTCGGATCGCCGCGAGCATGTCCTCCGGGCTCACCAGCACCGCGGGCGGCGGGCGCCGGCCCATGCGCTGCAGCGCGGCCAGGATCTCGGCGACGACGCCCCGGCGGGCCTGGAGCGAGCGCCGAATCGCCGACTCGCTCTCGGTCATGGCCTTCAGGCGCTCCTCCAGGCGGCTCAGCCGCTCCTCGGTCGCCTGCGCCTGACGGCCCGCGTCGAGGAGGGCGCTATCCAGCTTGGACCGGTCGGACCCGATCGCCGCGATCTCGGTCTCGAACTGCGCGCGCTGGCTGGTGCTCGCGGCCAGCGCGTCCTGCACGCGCTTCAGGTTCTCGGCGCGCCGGTCGCGTTCCTCGTTGGCCCGCTGCGTGGCCTCGGCGTCCGCGGGGGAGGGCGGCTCGGCGTGCACGGGCGCAGCGAGGCAAGCGGTTGCCAGAAGAAGAAGGATGGGTAGGGCTCGGCTCAGGTCGCTCCCATTCAACCCCCTCATCCTGAGGTGCCGAAGCGCAGCAGAGGCCTCGAAGGAGGGCTCCAGGGGACGTCGCGACTTCTGGAGTCCTCCTTCGAGGCGCGCTGATGCGGGCACCTCAGGATGAGGGGGTTGGGTGGCAGTGGCGGTGCATAGCCGGCGCGCAGCCTCCACCGCCCGCCGTGCCCAATCGGTCTCGATGTCCATCCACGCCACGCCGGTCAGCCCGCCTCGCCCCGGTGATAGGGGTGGCCGGCCAGGATGGTCAGGCTGCGATAGATCTGTTCGAGGGCGAGCACGCGCACGAGTCCGTGGGGCAAGGTCGCCGCCCCGAACGACAGAATCAGCTCGGCCTTCGTCCGAATTGAGGCATCGAGGCCGTCCGGGCCGCCGATCGCCACCATCAGCGCCGGCCGGGACGCATCGCGCCAGCCGGCGAATCGCTCGGCGAGGGTCTCGCTGGAGAGATCGGCACGGCCGCGCTCGTCATAGGCGACCAGGACCCCACCGGGTGGAAGCAGAGCGCCGAGCGCCGTCGCCTCCTCCGCGCATCGGTCGACGGCGCGCCGCGCGCGGGATTCCGGGATCTCGACGCTATCACAGGCGGGGAAGCCGAGCCCGCGGCCCAACTGACCAGCGCGCTCGCGATATCGTGACGCCAACTCGCGCTCGGGCCCTGCCTTGAGCCGCCCGACCGCCGCCAGCAGGAGGCGCAACCGCCGGCCTAACCGACCGCGAGGCCGACCGGCCGATCCGCGCCCCACATCTTCTCGAGATTGTAGAAGCCGCGCACTTCCGGCCGGAAGACGTGCACCAGCACGTCGCCCGCATCGATCAGCACCCAGTCGCATGCGGGCATGCCTTCGACCCGGGCATTGCCGTATCCCCGGTTCTTCATCTCCTGGATGAATTTATCGGCGATCGAGCCCACGTGCCGCTGCGAACGGCCCGACGTGATGATCATCGTGTCGGCGAGCGACGTCTTCCCGACGAGATCGATGGCGATCGTCTCCTCAGCCTTCATCTCATCGAGGCATTCGAGGGCGAGGGCCTTGAGGTCGTCCGCGCGCGCCTGACCGGGCTCACCCGGGGCAGGAACGGGAGTGCGGATCGTCTCCGTGGGGTTCGTTTCGGGCAGCGTCCTGATTCCTCGTGGTGCCGCGCGGCGATGTCACGCTCCGCGGTCGTTCCTGAAATTGGCGGCATCGGGCGGCGATTGCAACTGCGCCGGTGCCGCGTCCCGGTCGCGTCCCCGCATACCGTTACGGATCTCTGTCGAGGACAGGCTCGAACGCGGCCCGTGCAGGAAGGTCCAGGCGGGCGGGCGGCGGAGCGCGAGCGTCGAGGCGGCCTCCTCGGGGATACGCGCTTTTGCAAGCCGCTGTGAAGCCCGGGCACTCAGCGGAGTCATAGTCCAGCCGGGCCGGTCGATCACCGCGATCGGCATAAGCCGCGCAATCTCCGAAAAGCCCTTCCAGCGGTGGAAATTGCCGAGCGAATCGGCGCCCATGATCCAGACGAAGTGAATGCCCGGGCAGCGCCGCGTGAGGAAGCGCAGCGTCTGGACGGTGAAGCGCACGCCCAGCGCCGCCTCGAACCCGGTCACCGCGATGCGCGGATGCCGGGCGATCCGGCGGGCGAGGGCACACCGGTCCGCGACGGCCGGAAGGGCGTTGCGGCTCTTCAGCGGATTACCCGGGCTCACGAGCCACCACACGCGGTCGAGCCCGAGACGGCGCATCGCCATCAGGGTCACGTGACGGTGACCGAGATGGGCGGGGTTGAAGGATCCGCCGTACAGGCCGATCCGCATGCCGGGGGCGTTCGGCGGCAGGTTCAGCCGCACGCCGGACCTTCAACCGCTGTCACGGACGGATCTGGCCGCTGCCGTGCACCCGATACTTGAAGGTCGTGAGTTGCTCGACGCCGACCGGGCCGCGGGCGTGCATCCGCCCGGTGGCGATCCCGATCTCGGCGCCGAACCCGAACTCGCCGCCGTCGGCAAACTGCGTCGAGGCGTTGTGGGTCACGATCGCGGAATCGACCTCGGCCAGGAAACGCGTCGCCTCGGCATCGTCCTGAGTGATAATCGCGTCGGTGTGATGCGAGCCGTAGGTCTCGATATGCTCGATCGCCGCGCCGATCCCTTCGACCACCCGGACCGCGATGACGGCGTCGAGGTATTCGGTGTGCCAGTCCTCCTCGGAGGCGGCGGTGACCCGGGGGTCGACGGCGCGGGCGGCGGCGTCGCCGCGGACCGCGCAGCCCGCATCCAGCAGGGCGGATACGAGCGGCGCGAGATGCGTGCCGGCGCAGGCTCGATCGACCAGCAGGGTCTCGGCGGCCCCGCAGACGCTGATGCGGCGCATCTTGCTGTTCAGCAACACGCTCCGTGCCATGTCGAGGTCGGCGTCGGCGGCGACGTAGACGTGGTTGATCCCATCGAGATGGGCGAAGACCGGGACCCGCGCTTCCTGCTGGACGCGGGCCACGAGGCCGCGACCGCCCCGGGGCACGATCACGTCGACGCATCCGTCGAGGCCGGACAGCATCAGGCCGACCGCCGTCCGGTCGCGGGTTGGCACGAGCTGGATCGCCTCGGCGGGCAGGCCGGCATCGGCCAGCCCCAGACTCATCGCACGGGCGATCGCCATGGCGCTTCGGTGGCTGTCGGAACCGGCGCGCAGGATCGCGGCATTGCCGGCTTTCAGGCAGAGCGCGCCGGCATCCGCCGTGACGTTGGGCCGGCTCTCGAAGATCACGCCGATCACACCGAGCGGGACGGTGATGCGCTCGATCAGCAGGCCGTTCGGCCGCTCGATGGCGGCGAGCTGGCGGCCGACCGGATCGGCCAGCGACCCGATCTTCTCCACCGCGTCCGCCATGGCGGCCAGACGGCCGGGATCCAGCGTCAGCCGATCGAGCAGGGCTGCGGTCTGGCCGGCCTTCTGCGCGGCCGCGACGTCGCGGGCGTTCTCCGCCAGGATCTCGTCCCCGCTGGCCCGGAGGCGTGCGGCGATCGCCTTCAGGGCGATGTCCTTGGTCTGGGCCGAGGCCAGCGCCATCTGCCGGGCGGCGGCCCGGGCGCGCCGGCCGATCGCCGCCATCTGCTCCGGCAGGGCCTCAGCCTCGGCGAAGTCCGATCTCAGGTTCAGAACGGGCACGCTGGCGTCCTCGTTTGGCGACGGCCGCTCAACGGCGCGACAGGGCAAGGGAGCCGTATTTGCACATCGTGCCGCGCGCCGACAAGTGTGCCGCGGCACGCAGGACAACTATACTTGATCGGGGTCATGCGGGCTGAATGCAGATCGATCACAACAGTCTTAGAATAATGCCAAGTCATCGCGATGCACCATCCAGGCGCGGCCGGGATAGTTCAGCAAGTCCGGGATGCGCGCGCTCGGATGACCGATGATCAGGGCCGCTTCGGCACTGTCATAGGCGACAAGACCGCGCCCGAGGACACGGCCCTCGGGGTCGCGGATCACCACGGCATCCCCGCGGGAGAAGCTGCCTTCGATCGCCCGGACGCCGACGGGAAGCAGGCTGGCGCCGCCCTGCAGGGCCTTCAGGGCACCAGAATCGATCGTGAGCGTTCCGCGCGGTTCGAGGGAGCCGGCGATCCAGGTCTTGCGCGCCGCCGTCGGCGTCGAACCGGACAGGAACCACGTGCAGCGTGCGCCCTCCCGGAGGGCCTTCAGCGGGTTCTTCCCGCGCCCATCCGCGATCACCAGATGGGTGCCGCCGGACACGGCGATCTTGGCGGCCTCGACCTTGGTGCGCATGCCGCCCCGCGACAGCTCGGAGGCCGGCCCGCCCGCCATCGCCTCGATTTCCGGGGTGATGCGTTCGACAACAGCCAGATGGCGCGCATCCGGATCGCTCTTCGGCGGTGCGGTGTAGAGGCCGTCGATATCGGAGAACAGGACCAGCACGTCGGCATCGATCATCGTGGCGACGCGGGCGGCGAGGCGGTCGTTGTCGCCGTAGCGGATCTCGGAGGTCGCCACAGTGTCGTTCTCGTTGACCACCGGCACGGCGCGCATTTCCAGCAGCTTCAGCACGGTCGCCCGGGCGTTGAGGTAGCGGCGGCGCTCCTCCGTGTCCTGCGGCGTCACCAGGATCTGGCCGGCCACGATGCCGTGATGGCCGAGCGCCTCGGCCCAGTGCCGGGCCAGGGTGATCTGCCCCACCGAGGCCGCGCCTTGGCTCTCCTCCAGCCGCAGGGGTCCGGGCGGCAGGCCCAGCACCGTACGTCCCAGCGCGATGCTGCCGGAGGACACGACCAGCACGTCGACGCCGCGCGCGTGCAACTCGGCAATGTCCTCGGCCAGCGCCGCGAGCCAGGCGTGCCGGAGACGCCCGGCGGTCCGGTCGACCAGGAGTGCCGACCCGACTTTGATGACGACACGGCGGAAATCTTCGAGGGTCGGGATCATGATTCGGGCGAACACGGATGCATGGGCGCGGTTTGAACGAAGCGGCATCCCTTGACCAGCCGCAGGCGGGCGCCTGTGGCGCGGGTCTTGAGAGCGTTCAGAGCTGGAACGCCGGCAATTCCGAGGCGATCGACCTCGATGCCTGGATCAGGGCCGGCCCGAATTGCCGCGTGGCGAACGGAGACGATCGCCCCGTTGAGGCGAAGCTGAGCGGCGTTGCAGGACCGCCTGAATCTGCGGGATGCTCATTGCGCGAATTCCGCCTCCGATCATCGGACATGTGTCTGCGGTCGCATCGTTTTCAGTATTGGGCCATAGCCGCCCGAAGGTCGGTGTGGATGAAATCATTGCCCTTATGGAGAAGCGGAAGAGATCGGCATTTCGCTGCCGCGTAAGCCGGACAATCTCCGATGTATCGCGTGCGATCATGACAGCCGTTCAGAGGGGGAGTCCGCTGTCGTCGTACATGTCGCTGTGATCGGATCCCGGGCCCGGCTTTCGGAACGGCGCCAAGTCTTGGGCCAGTTCGAGGTCCTGGGCGAGTTCGAGAAGGCAGTCGTCGCGCTTCTGCTGCTCCGGGGCGAGCGGTATGGACGGCGCAGTTTCCAGCACCGACTTGTCCGTGGCTAGAGCAGCCCGCGCGAGGCGCAGCGATTCGATGACGGCCGCATCGACCGTGACACCGCGCCGTTCTGCGCGTTCATGAGCGAGGCGGATCGCCTCACCGCTATCGAGGACCAAGACTTCGGTCTTCATTCACGCCTCACGCCGAGGGCGAGCCTAACTCCCGTCCGCTGTGCGCGTCACTCACGGCTGCCACGCGGCAACCGGCGCCCGATCAGCCTCGACGCTCGCATCGATCTGGGCCTGGAGCGCCCGCAGCGCTTCGGGCACGCCCTTGCGGCTCGCCGAGGACAGGACCAGCGGCGCGCGACCGGCGGCGCGCTTCAGCTTGGCCACCTGGCTCTTCAGCGTCTCGGCATCGAGCGCGTCGGCCTTGGAGAGGGCGACGATCTCGGGCTTCTCGGCCAGCCCGTTGCCGTAGGCCTCGATCTCGCCGCGGACCAGCTTGTAGGTCTTGCCGGCATGCTCGGTCGTGCCATCCACGAGGTGCAGCAGCACCCGGCAGCGCTCGACATGGGCGAGGAAGCGGTCGCCGAGCCCGACGCCCTCGTGCGCCCCCTCGATCAGCCCGGGAATGTCGGCGAGCACGAATTCGCGCCCGTCCGAGCGCACCACGCCGAGCCCCGGATGCAGGGTCGTGAAGGGATAATCGGCGATTTTCGGCTTGGCGGCCGTGACGCTCGCCAGGAAGGTCGACTTGCCGGCATTGGGCAGGCCGACGAGGCCGGCATCGGCGATCAGCTTCAGCCGCAGCCAGATCCACATCTCCTGGCCTTCCAGGCCGGGATTGGCGTGCTTCGGGGCGCGGTTCGTCGAGGTGGTGAAATAGGCGTTGCCGAATCCCCCGTTGCCGCCCTTGGCCAACCGGATCCTCTGCCCGACCTCGGTCAGGTCGGCCAACAGGGTCTCGCCATCCTCGGAGAAGATCTGCGTGCCGGCCGGGACCTTCAGCACCGTGTCGGCGCCGTTGGCGCCGTGGCAGTTCGAGCCCATGCCGTGCTCGCCCTTCCTGGCCTTGAAGTGCTGCTGGTAGCGGTAGTCGATGAGCGTATTGAGCCCCTCGACACACTCCACCCAGACGTCGCCGCCGCGCCCGCCATCGCCGCCGTTCGGGCCACCGAACTCGATGAATTTTTCCCGGCGGAACGAGACGCAGCCGGGACCGCCGTCGCCGGAGCGGACATACACCTTGGCTTCGTCGAGGAATTTCACGGTTCGTCTCTCATGCTACGGGTCGCCCGGAAGCGGCCCCGCGCGACATATGGATATGCGGGGCCGCCCTATGGCGATCCGGATCGTCAGGAGGCCAGGGCCAGGTCCGAGGCCGGACGCGGCTCGGCCATGGCCCGGTGGCGGACCCATTCGGCGCGCTCCATGGCAAACCAGTCCAGCTGCCGCGGGCCACCCCGCGCCGGGCTCGGTGTCGCGCGCCGTTCGGTCCAGCGGAAGCCGACCTTCTCGATCACCCGCCGCGTGCCTTGGTCCTCCGGCAGGGCACCGACCGTCAGCCGCTCCCCACAAGCATACGCGAAGAAGGCGTGGACTAGGCTTGTCGCCGCCTCGCTCATCAGACCGTGCCCCCACCAGGGCCGGCCGAGCCAGTAGCCGAGATGCGGCGTGCCGTCGGCCTCGGTGATCGCGATCAGTCCGATCAGGCTGCCGGGGCTCTCGCGGCGCGCGAGGGCCAGGGTCAGGCCCGTTCCGGCGCTGTTGGCGCCGCGGATCTCGATGAGGAAATCGTCGACCGCGCGGCGGTCGAGCGGGTGTGGGATGTGGGCCGTCATCTCGGCCACGGCCCGCTCGCCCGCGAGCGTCACGATGGCCGGCGCATCCTTCGCGGTCGGCCAGCGCAGCCACAGCCGCTGCGTTTCGATCCGGAAGACATCGTCACGGGTCAGATCGGGGAACATCGTGCCCTCGCAGGGCGATGCGCCCGGCTCCGGGGCACCGCCTCAAGACGACGAAGGGGAGGATGGCGTCCCATCCTCCCCGGTGTTCCGTCCGATCCGGCCCGTCAAGGGCTGGGCTACGACGTTGCCGGTCCGGTGTGGGACACCGGGCGGGACGCCAGCTTCGCCACTCTGGGCGCCCGCCTGTTATTCCGCGGCCTCGGCCAGCGGTGCTACGGTCACGAAGTCGCGCCCGCGGCGCGTCTCGAAATGGACATGGCCCGGTACCAGCGCGAACAGCGTGTGGTCCTTGCCCATGCCGACATTGGCGCCGGGATGCCATTTGGTGCCGCGCTGGCGCACGATGATGTTGCCCGGAATGACGGCTTCCGAGCCGAACTTCTTGACGCCGAGACGACGGCCGGCCGAGTCGCGGCCGTTGCGGGACGAGCCGCCTGCTTTCTTGTGTGCCATGGGATGCGCTCCGAATTCTGATCTGCTGCGATGCGGTCGCGGATCGGGTCCCCGGGGACCGTGACGCGCCCAGCGTTGAGCCGGCCTTAGGCCGAGATGCCGGTGATGCGGACCACCGTGTGGTCCTGCCGGTGGCCGCGCTTGCGGCGCGAGTTCTGCCGGCGGCGCTTCTTGAAGGCGATCACCTTCTTGTCGCGGCCATGGCGCACGATCTCGCCCGTGACGCTGATGCCCGACAGGGTCGGCGCGCCGACCTGGGTGGCGCCCGCGCCGTCCGCGAACAGGAGGACCTCGCCGAAGGTCACGGCCTCGCCGGCCTCGCCGGCCAGGGTGGCGATGGTGATGGTGTCGTTGGCGGCGACGCGGTACTGCTTACCGCCCGTCTTGATGACTGCGAACATCGTTCTCTCGTGTTCTCGAACGGCCTCCGGGGCGGCTGCCCCTGGACCGGCTTCTTGTTTGAAGTCATTGCCGGGCTTGAGCCCGGACAACGCGAAACGCGCAGACCCCGAAGAGAGGCCGCGCGCCATGTTTGGTCACTAGGGGCCGTGCGGCCGCGTGTCAATCCTTTGCCGTCTGCCTGCGCGGTCTGCGTCAGCGGAACCGCGCGCCGGTTACCAGGATGCCCTTCGCCACGGAGCCGTCCGGCCCGAAGGCCTGGAGCGCATTCGCGCACCACGCGTCCCGGCCCACGGTGGCCAGTTGCTGGCGGACCTGGCTCGCGCGGGTCCGCAGCTTCTCCTGAAGCACCGGTTCCTGGCCGGTATTGACCCGCGCGGCGAGGCGCAGGTTCGTCAGCTGGCCGGCCTTCACCTGCACGCCCGGACAGGCCTGCTCGGCGATGATCGTCGTGGTCGCGGCGTCCGCATAATTGTCGAGGGGCGAGGCCGGAACGGGCGCAGCGGGTACCTGCGCGACGGCCGGGCCACCCAGGACCAGTGGCAGAAGAATCAAGGCCATCCGCATCGTACAGGTCTCCGGAAGTCGGTTTTGCGATGCTGGTCCGGTCGACAGAGCCAACGGTCCCAATCTACCGAGCGTTGCCGCTCCCCACCGTGCGGGGGGAAGGAGATGCGCGGAACCGTTCATCTCCCCTTCGCGGAGAAACATGAACCCGGTGGCATTACGGGGCCGCCTTGAACTCGCCCTCGATCCGCAGCGTCACCTCGTCTCCGAGTTGTGGCAGGTAGGCGTTGATGCCGAACTCCGAGCGCTTGATCACCGCCCGCCCATCGAATCCGACCGTGTAGCGCTGGTCCACCGGGTGAATGCCGGCCTGATTGAAGGTCGCGTCGATCGCCAGCGGGCGCACGGTGCCGCGCAGGGTCAGGTTGCCGCTGATGCGCGCCGTCGTCGGGCTCGTCGGCTCCACCTTGGTGGCGGTGAAGCTCGCCGTCGGGAACTTGGTCGTGTCGAAGAAGTCCGGCGCCGCGAGATGCTCGTTCAGGCGGGTGCTGCCGGTGATCACGCCGCCGAGCGGCACGCTGACCGAGAGCTGGCTCGTCTCCGGGCTCTTCGGGTCGAGGGTCAGGTTTCCGGTCAGGCCGGCGAACTGGCCGTAATAGGTCGAATAGCCGAGATGCGAGACAGACCACGTGATCTTGCCGTGGTCGGGATCGAGCACATAGGCCCCCGGACGCACCTGGGTGGGGTCCGCGCTCGGCACGATTGGAACGGGCGCGGCGGGATCGTCGGCCGCCCGGGCCGGCGCGAGGGCGAGCAGGCCCAGCAGGGCGAGAAGTGGCGCGCGCATGGTCGTCCCCCAGACTTGTCACCCCGCGGCCGGCCAAGCTCGGCCGGCGGGGCGACCCTGATTTCACGAAGTCCCGGCCCGCTCAAGCGCGTCTGGCGGACGCGCCCGCGCTTCTGTAGGCCATCCGAAGCAGCGGGCAGGCGTGAAATGATCGGTAAACTCAAGGGCATCGTGGATTCGTTCGGCGAGGATTTCGTGATCCTCGACGTTTCGGGGGTCGGATACATCGCGCATTGCTCGGCACGGACCCTCCAGCGCATGCCGAAGGTCGGAGAGCCGGCCGAACTCTCCATCGAGACCCATGTGCGCGAGGATATGATCCGCCTGTACGGCTTCCGGTCCGACGCCGAGCGGGAATGGTTCCGCCTGCTCCAGACCGTACAGGGCGTCGGCGCCCGCGTGGCTCTTGGGGTGCTCTCGGTCATGGAACCCGATGCCCTGGCCGGCGCCATCGCGACGGGGGACAAGAGCGCGATCAGCCGCGCGCCCGGCGTCGGCCCACGGCTCGCGGCCCGACTTACGGCCGAGCTGAAGGACAAGGCGCCCGCCTTCTCGCCCCTCGATCCGGCCCTCGTGGCCCTGGCCGGCGCCGTCGAGGCGGGTGCCCCCGCCGGCCCCGTCGCCGACGCGGTGTCGGCGCTCGTCAATCTCGGCTACCCGCAGGTCCAGGCCGCGACCGCGATCGCCGCCGCATTGAAGGAAGCCGGACCGGAGGCCGAGGCCAAGGTGCTGATCCGGTTGGGCCTGCGGGAACTGGCCCGCTGACGGCACGCCGCGGGGCCGGGCGCCCGCAGGGTGATTCGCATACGCCAAATCCATTCCCTTGACCGATCGGCCGCTGAGTGACATGTCCAGGCAAGACCGGTAAGATATTGAAAAGTCGCCACTTTTCAACTTTTCTAAACTGGCGGACAGGAGTGGCGCGGCCCGGACATGCGGGTCACGCCGGAAAAGGCGGGATCTGCGGGGCGCATGATCGTCTGTTCTTGCAATGTCATCTCCGACGGCGCCGTTCGGTCCTGTCTGGCACCGGGTCCGGGCTGTCCGCGGACCCCCGCGCAGGTCTATGCCTGTCTCGGATGCAGCCCGAAATGCGGGCGCTGCGCCCGGACCATCCGGGATATCATGCGCACGGCCCTGGGTCAGGACGGCGCACCGGACAGCAGCCATGCCTGCTCCGCGTCTTGCGCTCAAGCATGCAGTTTGGTTTTATTCCAAACTGCGGATGAGGGAGTCGCCGCCTGACGTGACTGCCCCCGCCTGAGTTAATCTAAGGAGTTCGGGGGCTATGAAGGGCGACACCAAGGTCATCGAGTATCTGAATCATGGCCTGCGCAGCGAGCTGACCGCGGTCAGCCAGTACTGGCTCCACTTCCGTATGCTCAACAACTGGGGTTACATCGACCTTGCCAAGTTCTGGCGAAAGGAGTCGATCGAGGAGATGAACCACGCCGACCGGTTCATCGATCGGATCCTGTTCCTCGAGGGCTTCCCGAACCTGCAGGAACTCGAGCCCCTGCGTATCGGGCAGAACGTCACGGAGGTTATCGAGTGCGACCTCGCGGCTGAGCACGGCGCGCGCAATCTCTATCTCGAGGCGGCTCAGTACTGCGATTCGATCAACGATCGCGTGTCCATGCGCCTGTTCGAGGAACTGGCCGAGGACGAGGAAGGCCATATCGACTTCCTCGAGACGCAGCTCGACCTGATCAAGCAGATCGGCCTGCCGCTCTACGCGCAGCGCCACATCGGCGGTCTTGAGCCGATCGCCCCCGAGAAAGATTGATTTGAAACGGGCTCCGGCACCGCTGGAGCCCGGCTCCGATATGTCTACTTCGTGAGCCGAGGCACTCTCTCCTCCCCGGCGATCCCGGGCCGGCCCTGGATCGCTCGAGCTTGTAGGGAGGAGTTGGAGGTGGGGGTCGTGCAGGATGCGTCGTTACGATGCCTTCTGCACCACCCCCACCCCTGGCCCCTCCCCACAAGAGGGAGGGGAAAAGCGCCTTTTTCTCAGGATGTTGGTGTTAGACCGGCACGTCGGAATCCGTTAGGCAGCGGGGAGGGGGCCCCAAGGCCGGCTCCCCTTCTGTCGGGATATGAGGGCACAGATCAGGATGCGGCTCGTCGTGGTGGGCGCCGATGGGCGCATGGGACGGATTCTGGTGCGCGCCGTTGCGGAGGCGGAGGGGTGCATGCTCTCGGCTGCGATCGAGCGCCCCGGCTCGTCCGCCCTCGGGCAGGATGCGGGGATCCTGGCCGGCCTCGCGCCGCTGGGCGTCGCCGTCACCGACGATCCGCTTGCCGCTTTCGCGGCCGCCGACGGGGTGCTCGACTTCACGACGCCCGCGGCCACCATCCAGTTTGCCGAACTGGCCGCCCAGGCCCGCATCGTCCACGTGGTCGGAACCACGGGCCTGTCGGATGACGACCGCGAGGCGCTGAAGGCGGCCTCGTATCACGCGCGGATCGTGCAGTCGGGGAACATGTCGCTCGGCATCAACCTGATGGCGGAGCTCGTCCGGCGCGTGGCGAAATCGCTGGGCGACGAATTCGATATCGAGATCAGCGAGATGCATCACCGCATGAAGGTGGATGCCCCATCGGGCACCGCGCTGATGCTGGGCGAGGCCGCCGCCGACGGCCGCGGCGTTGCGTTGAAGGCGGTCCGCGTCTCCACGCGGGACGGCCAGACCGGCGCGCGCAGGCCCGGCGATATCGGCTTCGCGACCCTGCGGGGCGGGACGGTCGTGGGGGATCACAGCGTGATCTTCGCCGGCGCGGGCGAGAGCCTGACGATCAGCCACCATGCCGCCGACCGCGGGCTCTTCGCCACGGGGGCGGTCAAGGCGGCGCTGTGGGCCCACCCGAGGCCGCCGGGCCTCTACAGCATGGCCGATGTCCTCGGCCTCTGACGGGGAGCCCCATGGAACGCCTTTTGGTGCTCACCCGGCACGGCCAGAGCGAATACAACCGCCAGAACCTGTTCACGGGCTGGCGCGACCCCGAACTGACCGAGCGCGGCGTCGCGGAGGCGGAGGCTGCCGGCTGGCGGTTGCAGCGGGAAGGGTTTTCGTTCGACGTCGCGTTCACCTCCGGTCTCGTGCGGGCCCAACGCACCTGCGCGCTCATGCTCGACGCCATGGGCCTCGCCGGCATCCCGGTGGTGCGGGACGGCGCGCTGAACGAGCGCGATTACGGCGACCTCGCCGGCCTCGACAAGGACGAGGCCCGCAAGCGGTGGGGTGACGAACAGGTCCACCTCTGGCGCCGCGCCTACGACGTGCGCCCGCCCGGCGGCGAGAGCCTGAAGGACACGGCCGCGCGGGTGCTGCCCGTCTACATCGCGGCGATCCTGCCCCGGGTGATGCGCGGCGAGCGGGTCTTGGTGGCGGCCCACGGCAACTCCCTCCGGGCCCTGGTGATGGTGCTCGACGGGCTCGCCAGCGACGCGGTCGCCGCCCTGGAGATCAGGACCGGCGAGCCGCTGATCTATCGGCTCGCCGCCGACACGACAGTCGCGGAGAAGCGCGTGCTCCCCCGGGACGAAGGCGGCGCCTGAGTGGCGACGGAACTGGCGCCGGGCCTGATCCACCACCCGGGCTACCTCGATCCGGCAGGCCGCCTCCACCTCGCCGACGAAGTCGCAGCGGTGCTCGAGGCAGCGCCGCCCTACGTCCCGCGGATGCCGCGTACCGAAAAACCGTTCTCGGTGCGGATGTCGAATGCCGGACCGCTCGGCTGGATCTCGGACCGGGACGGCTATCGCTATCAGCCGACGCATCCCGAGACGGGCCGGCCCTGGCCCGCGATCCCGTCGACCGCGCTGGCGGCCTGGGATGACCTGGCGCGGTATCCCGCGCCGCCGGAGGCCTGCCTGATCAACCTCTATGATCCGGCCGCCCGCATGGGCTTGCACCAGGACAAGGACGAGGCGGATTTCGCGGCCCCGGTCGTCTCCCTGTCGCTCGGGGCGCCCGCTTTGTTCCGCTACGGCGGGCTGCGGCGCGGCGATCCGACCCGCTCGATCCGGCTGCTCGCCGGGGATGCCGTCGTGATTGGGGGCGCGGCGCGGCTGATCTTCCACGGGATCGACCGGCTCTATCCATCCGCCGATCTGCTGGCCGAGGATCCGCTGCCGGGGTTTTTGCCGGCCGGCGGCCGCTGCAACCTGACGCTGCGCCGGGTGCGTGCGACGATCGGCCGAGCGGGCGAACCGGGGCTCCCAATGTCCTGATTGCTCAAGCGCTTGACAGAGGCGACGCGGCGTCCGACGCATCGCGGGAGGCGCAGCCCGATCGGCCGCCCTGGTGACACGAAGGCTGATGCTGGTGCGGAACCTGTCGTTGCGTCTCGGGTGGACCCTCGTCCTCGGGAATCTGATTTTCGGCACCGCGGCCTGGGCCGGGGAGCCGGTCTTCCCGCCGGGCTCCCGCTTTGGCTTCGAGCCGCCCGCCGACATGTCGCTGTCGCGCCGCTTCACGGGCTTCGAGCGCAAGGAGGGCGGCGCCACCGTATCGGTGGTCGAACTGCCGCCGAACGCCTTCGCCGAGATGGTCAGCGGCTTCACCGACGCGAACCTCCTGAGCCAAGGCTTCGCGGTCGAGAAGCGCGAGGAGATCAAGATCGGCGACAACGAGGGCATGCTCTACACCGGCGAGCAGCCCGCGGATCCGAACGCCTCCGCGCCGCCGATCCGGAAGTGGATCCTCGTGATCGGCGCCCCCGGCGTGACCGGCCTCGTCATCGCCCAGGCGCTGCCCGATGCCGAGACCGAGGAGACCATGCGCCGGATGGTGACCGGGGTCTCCCTGCGCCCCGCGCTTACGCTGACCGAGCAGGTGGACGCGCTGCCGTTCCGGATCGGCGATATGGCGGGCTTCCGCCCCGTCCGGGTGCTGGCCGGAAATTCGGTCCTGCTGACCCTGGGCCCCAAGGACCAGATGCAGAATCTGGCGCAGCCGATCCTGGTCCTGGCTCAGGCGGTGCAGCAGCCGCCGACCGCCGAGCAGCGCGACGGCTTCGCCCGCGCCGCCCTGGCGTCCAACCAGACGCTCAAGGATTTCGTGATCGAGCGGGCGCAGAGCTACCGGTCGAACGGCGTCGACTGGCACGAGATCGTGGCCCGCGCGGTCGACCAGCCCACCAACCTACCGGTGGTGGTCTCGCAGACGATCCGCTTCAACCCGGATGGCTATCTGCGCGCGCTGGGCGTGGTCCGCGAGGACCAGCGGACCGGGGTGCTGGCGAAGTTCCGCGAGCTGGTCGACAGCGTGCAGCTGAAGTAGACCCTCACCACACCGCCGCCTGCCCGTCGCGGCGCGGATCGCTCGCCGCCACGTAGCCCTCGGTCGCCGGATCGCCCATCCGCCAGATGAACTGGCCGGCGCCGAAATCCTGGTAGCTGTCCTCGATCACCTCGATCCGGTGGCCCAGCGCCTTCAGCCGGTCGACGGTCGCGGATGGCATCGCGGATTCGACGTTGATGTCGAGGCCCTCGCTCACGCGCCAGCGCGGCGCGTCGCAGGCGGCCTGCGGATTCTGGCCGTGGTCGAGCATCCGCACCAGGGTCTGGACATGGCCCTGCGGCTGCATGTTGCCGCCCATTACGCCGAAGCTCATCACCGGCGCCCCGTCCCGCGTGAGGAAGCCCGGGATGATGGTGTGGAACGGCCGCTTGCCCGGCGCCACGACGTTGGGGCTGTCCGGATCGAGCACGAAGCCGTAGCCGCGATTCTGCAACGAGATGCCCCAGCCGGGCACCACCACGCCGGAGCCGAAGCCCATGAAGTTCGACTGGATGAAGCTCACCATCATGCCGGATTCGTCGGCCGCGGTGAGGTAGATCGTGCCACCGGCGGGCGGCTTGCCGGGGCCGAACACCTGGGCGCGGCCGAGGTCGATCAGCTTGGCGCGGCTCGCCAGATAGGCGGGATCGAGCATCGCCTCGGACGTCAGCTCCATCCCGCGCGGATCGGCGACGTACCGGTAGGTGTCGCTGAAGGCGAGCTTCATCGCCTCGATCTGGAGGTGCTGCGCCTCGGGCCCGTCGACGGGCAGGCCCGCGAGGTCGAAATGCTCCAGGATGCCGAGGGCGATCTGCGCCGCGATGCCCTGGCCGTTCGGCGGGATCTCGTGGAGCGTGGAGCCGCGATAGCCTTGCGCCGTCGGCGTGACCCATTCGGGTTTGTAGGCGGCGAGGTCGGCGGCCGTCATGGCGCCGCCGTTGGCCTGCGCATGTGCGGCGATCGCCGCGGCGATCTCGCCCCGGTAGAAGGCCTCACCCTTGGTCTCGCCGATCAGCCGCAGGGTCTTCTCGGCGCCGGGGAAGGTCACCAGCTCGCCGACCTCCGGTGCCCGACCCTTCGGCAGGAAGAAATCCGAGAACCCCGGCTGACGGGTGATCGCCTCGATCCGGGCTGCGGCTGCCCATTTCTGCTGCACGACGACGGGGGCGAGGTAGCCGCGCTCGGCGATGCGGATCGCCGGCTGCATCAGGTCGGCGAAGGGGAGGCGGCCGAAGCGCTCGCTCAGCGCGACCCAGGCGGCGACCGCGCCCGGAACGGTGACCGAATCCCATCCGCGCATCGGCGGCCGCTCGGCCGGTCCGTACTTGTTCAGGAAGTAGTCCCGGGTCCAGGCCGCCGGTGCCCCGCCTGAGGCGTTGAGGCCGTGCAGCTGCTTCCCGTCCCACAGGATGCAGAAGGCGTCCGAACCCAGTCCGTTGCTGCACGGCTCGGTCAGGGTTTTGGCGGCGGCCGTCGCGATGGCGGCGTCCACGGCGTTGCCGCCCGCCTGGAGCATCTGGATCCCGGCCTGTGCGGCCAGGGCGTGCGAGGTCGCCACGCAATTGCGCCCGAACATCGGCATGCGCAGCGACGGATACCCGGTCGCCCAATCGAACGGCTTCATGGCTCGGATCCCGCCTCGGCAACCTGTCGGCTTCTGCACCGCTTGGCATACAGGATTACCGGTATCGGTGAAGGCCCGAAGCCGCGAGTTGGCAAACGAAAAGCGCGGACCCGAAGGCCCGCGCTTGAAAGAACGTGATGTTGCGACGGGTCGCCTTAGTACGGGCGGCCGTAGAGCGGCGAGGTCGGGTCCAGCCGGTCGACGAAGGACAGGTCGACGTTGCGGATGGCCGACGAGCGGGCGCCGATGAACGGCCCGTTGGTGATCGGATCCGGCAGGATCCCGCGGCCGAAGCGATCGGTCGGGCCGTAGGGCGGGGTCAGCTGGTTCGACGCCGCGATCAGGTAGGGGTTCAGGGCCGGGTTGCGCGAACCGCCGGCGCCCGGAACGTTCGAGGTCAGCGGCACGTTGCCGGCATCGAGCCAGCTGCGCGGGCGAACCCGGATCGGAAGGGGACGGCTGACGCGATAGATCGGGCCGGGGACGAAGCCGTCCTGCGCTTGAGCCGGCGCAGAGGCGCCAAAGCCGGCAGCGGCGATGACGCCGAGAAGTGCGATCCTGAGCGAGCGCATGGCTAACCTTGCGTGTGAGTGCCACCAGTATGGCGACCGAAGCTTAACAGTTCGACGCCTTTCACGATAAGACGCTTGGGCGAAGCTGTTGTTCCACCTTTATGGCTGAGCTTGTGCGATTTGCCACATTGAGGCCTTATTTTTTGTTGCGCGCCCGTTTCCCGGTCGGTGTGATCGGAACGGAGACCTCCGCAACCTTCGTCACGGGGCAGGATCGGGACGCGGGCGCTGTCGCCGAGAAGGCGGCCGTCGTCTCGGGATCGGCGAGGTCGACGAAGCTCAGCGCATCGATCGTACAGGCCAACGCCTGAGCCTCGGGCGGCTGCCCCAGCGGTGCACAGGACCAGCCGTCGAGCCGGAACCCGGCCTCCAGGGTGACGAATCCCAGGCAGGCCCGCGGCGCAGGATTGGCGAACGTGACCTCCAGTGTATCGACCGCACCGAACTTGGTCTGGATCCGGCCGCGTGATCCGGTCCGGACCACCGCGAGCGCCGGCCGGTCGAGGGACGGGCCGGATGCGGCGCGTCGGGCCATCAGGATGAACAGGGTCGGGGCGGCGCCGGCATTCATGCCGCGCGTGAGCGTCAGCCGCAGCGCCGGGGCCTCGACGGCAGCCACATCCCCACGGCTCAGCACATCCTCGCGCAAACCCGTGCGCGGTTCGATCCCGGCGGTGACGTGCACCGGATCGATCCCGGGCTGCGCAAGATCGAACAGGGCGACGGGAATCGGCGGCGCTGCCGGCGCGGCCGGCATCCTGGGCTTGAACCCGATTTTGGCTTCGATCGCCACAGCAGGTGCGCCCCCGGGCGAACCCGATCCGCGACCCGGACGCCATGCGGCGACGCACAGCAGGGCGATCACGGCCGAGGCCAGCACCAGACGCCAGCCAAGGGCGCCCCGCGACAGCGTCACCCAACCCGTGAGACCCGACATCAGACCGGCGGGCGCGCGCCCGTCCAGTGCCTCCCCCGATCCAGCCACAATGACACCCTGCGAACAGAGAACCGCGTGTTCCGTCCTTGATCGTCAGGGCAAAGGATTGAATTCCCCTGGCGATCCCACGATCGTCACCGGTTTCCCCGCGTCAGGGTGAATCGATCGCTGCATCGGGCCCGGCCTTGACAGCGCTGTTCCGGGCGCGCCTTGCTCGGGCAGGCCGTCGATCCCACCCCCGTCGAGGATGCGATCCGCGGCCGCGTCCGTTCGGCGGGCGCTGTCCGGCCGGAACGATCCTTCGGCCGATGTGTCTGGCTTGAGCGTGGCACCCGGATCGGTCGGGGTTTTCCGCGCGGAGACGAGAGATGGGTTACAAGGTCGCCGTCGTCGGCGCCACGGGCAACGTGGGCCGCGAAATCCTCGATATCCTGGCCGAGCGGGCTTTCCCCGCCGACGAGGTCGTGGCGCTGGCCTCGCGCCGCAGCCAAGGCCAGGAGGTCTCCTTCGGCGACAAGACGCTTAAGGTCAAAACACTCGATTCCTACGACTTCTCCGACACGGACATCTGCCTGATGTCGGCCGGCGGCGAGACGTCGAAGGAGTGGTCGCCGCGGATCGGCCAGCAGGGCTGCGTCGTGATCGATAACTCCTCGGCGTTCCGCTACGACGCCGACGTGCCGTTGATCGTGCCCGAGGTGAACGCCGACGCGGTGGTGGGCTTTACCAAGCGCAACATCATCGCCAACCCGAACTGCTCGACTGCGCAGCTGGTCGTCGCCTTGAAGCCGCTCCACGAGGCGGCCACGATCAAGCGCGTCGTGGTCTCGACCTACCAGTCGGTCTCCGGTGCCGGCAAGGAGGCGATGGACGAGCTGTTCAATCAGACCCGCGCGGTGTTCACCGCGGGCGAGATCAAGGAGGGTGGCAAGTTCACCAAGCGCATCGCCTTCAACGTCATCCCCCACATCGATGTGTTCATGGAGGATGGCTACACGAAGGAAGAGTGGAAGATGGTCGCCGAGACCAAGAAGATGCTCGACCCGAAGATCAAGCTGACGGCCACTGCCGTCCGCGTCCCGGTCTTCATCGGCCACGCCGAGGCTGTGAACGTCGAGTTCGAGCGTCCGCTCTCGCCCGAGAAGGCCACCGAGATCCTGCGCGCCGCCCCCGGCGTGCTGGTGATCGATAAGCGCGAGAACGGCGGCTACATGACCCCCCACGAGGCGGCCGGCGAGGACGCGACCTACGTCTCGCGCATCCGCGAGGACGCGACGATCGAGAACGGTCTGAACTTCTGGTGCGTCTCGGACAACCTGCGCAAGGGCGCAGCGCTCAACGCGGTGCAGATCGCCGAGGTGCTGGTCAACCGGAAGCTGCTCAACCGGTCCAAGCGCGCCGCCTGAAGCGGCTCGTTTTTCCAAAGAGAAGCTCGACGCCACCCCTCTCCCCGCTTGCGGGGAGGGGCCCGCACGGACCTCGCGGTCCCCGCGGGAAGCGCAGGCGAAGCCGGAGCGAAGGTGAGGGGGCGGCTCCGGAAAAGTCTCGTCCTGAATCACCTCCTCACCCTCGCCTGCCGCCTCGCTTCGGCGACGACAGGGTCGCCGAAGCCCTCTCCCGGCAAGCGGGGTAAGGGGCTCAACCGCGATCGTCGGCGCAGCGGACGATCTGCGAACCCGCTCGCCCCCAAGCCACCCTGTCACGCGCCTGTCACAGCCTCCGATCACGCCCCTCGGCGGAACCATCGGAGATTCGTCGTGCAGCGCGCACTCACTTCCTGCCTGATCGGATTGGGGCTCCTGGCTGCGTCAAACGCACAGGCCGAGCCCCGCAACGTCGTGCTCTTCGTCGCTGACGGCCTGCGCTACGGCATGGTCACCGCCGCCAATGCCCCGACCATGGACCGGCTGATGAAGGCCGGCGTACGCTTCACCAACACCCACTCCCTGTTCCCGACCTTCACGATGCCGAATGCCACCGCGATGGCGACCGGGCACATGCTCGGCGATACCGGCCAGTACGGGAACACGATCTACACCGCCTTCCCGGTGCCGGGGGCGGGCGAGAGCCTCACGCCGTTCCTGGAAAGCGACCCGGTGCTCGGCGATGTCGATGAGCATTTCGCCGGCAATTACCTGAACGAGGAGACGATCCTGCGGGCGGCGCACGCCAAGGGTCTGTCGACCGCCAGCATCGGCAAGCTCGGGCCGTCCCTGGTTTTCGATCACACGGCCCGATCCGGCCAGGAGACGATCCTGATCGACGACAGCACCGGCCGCCCGGCCGGGATCCCGCTGAGCGAGGAGCTCAAGGCCCGCCTCGGCACCGCCGGCCTGCCGGTCCAGGCGCCGAACCGCGGCGCCAACGGTGCGGCCGGCAATGCCGACGCGCCGGGGACGCTCGCCGCCAACGTCGATCAGCAGGCCTATTTCGCCGAGGTTGCCGCCAAGGCGGTGCTGCCGCTGTTCAAGACGCGCAAGACGCCGTTCGTGCTGGTGTTCTGGTCACGCGATCCGGACGGGACCCAGCACAACCAAGGCGACAGTCTCGGCCGGCTGGTCCCAGGCATCAACGGACCGACCAGCCTCGCCGCCATCCGCAACGCCGACACCAACCTCGCCACGCTGCTGGCCGCATTGAAGGACCAGGGCCTCGCGGAGTCGACCGACGTGATCCTAACCTCGGACCACGGCTTCTCGACCATCTCCAAGGAGAGCGCGACGAGTTTTTCCGCGAGCCAGAGCTACAAGGGCGTCCCGAGCCGTCAGCTGCCGCCGGGCTTTGTCGCCATCGACATCGCGCACGCGCTCGACCTCGGTCTGTTCGATCCGGACGCCAAGGGCGCCAAGCTCGGTGCCGGGAACTACCCAAGCCGCGCGAACGGCCTGATCGGCACGGATCCGGCCAGGCCCGACGTGGTCGTGGCGGCCAATGGCGGCTCGGACCTTGTCTACATTCCGAACGGCGACCATGCCCTGGCCCAGCGGGTCGTCGAAGCCCTGTCCCGGCAGGACTACGTCAGCGGCCTGTTCGTCAGCGCCGCCCTGGGCCCGATCCCGGGCACGCTGCCCCTTTCGGCGATCGCGCTGGACGGCTCGGCCCTGACGCCGATGCCGGCCATCGTGGTCAACTTCCGGAGCTTCTCCACCGGCTGCGCCGATCCGACCACCTGTGGTGTCGAAGTCTCCGATACCGGGCTGCAGCAGGGCCAGGGCATGCACGGGAGCTTCTCGCGGGCCGATACGCGCAACGTGATGGGCGCGGCCGGCCCGAGCTTCCGCGCCGGCCTCGAAAGCCCGGTCCCGGCGAGCAATGCCGATCTCGGCAAGACCATCGCCTCGATCCTCGATCTGAGGATCCTCGACAAGGGCACGCTGGTCGGGCGGGTGCTCACGGAGGCGTTGGCGAACGGTGCCACGTCGAACGCCGAGACGCATGTCCTGCGCTCGGAGCCGGACACGACCGGCCTCACCACGATCCTGCGCTATCAGACGGTCGGACAGACCCGCTATTTCGACGCTGCCGGGTATCCGGGGCGGACGCTGGGTCTGATCGACGAAGGCCATCCGGGGTCAGCCGAAGCCCATTGACGATTCCGGCGACGCCCGTTGCCGTGCCGGATCCAAGATCCGGCGCGGTGTCGGCGGCCTACGCCATGCCGAGCGCCTGCATGTAGAGCTCCAGAATGGCTTCCTGCTCCTGGCGCTCGCTGTGATCCTGCTTGCGGATCCGCAGGATGGTGCGGACCGCCTTGGAGTCGAAACCCCGGCCCTTCAGCTCGGCGAACACCTCCTTGATGTCGCCCATGATGCCGGCCTTCTCCTCCTCCAGCCGTTCGAGCCGCTCGATGAACTGCTTCAGCTCGTCGGCGGCCACACCTTCGGCCGACGAGACGTCGCCGCCGGGCCGCTGCGCGGCGCTGGGCATCGAATGGGCGTTCATGGGGCTCTCCGGACTACACGGCGCAGTTGCGCCCTGACCCGTGGTTAATGGGGCGAACTTACCGGAAGCTGAACCGATTCGCGGCTGCTCAATGCCCCTTCGCCTGATTCGCCGCGAAGCCCGCCTGCTGCGAGGCGCTGGCCTCGGTTTGATGCTTCGCCTTCCATTCCTCATACGGCATGCCGTAGACCGCCTCCCGACTTGCGTCCTTGGTGAGCGCCACGCCCGTCTCGTCGGCGGCGTCCTTCAACCAGTTGGACAGGCAGTTCCGGCAGAAGCCCGCCAGATTCATCAAATCGATGTTCTGCACGTGCGTGCGCGTCCGCAGATGCGCCACCAGCCGGCGAAACACCGCTGCTTCGAGTTCGATTTGCGTGCGTGCTTCGAGATCATTCATCAATCGCGTGCCTTCTTCGCGTACGAACTCGAATTTCGGAATCGGAAGCGCCGGGATCAAGCCGCCATCAGCGGACGCAGGATGCGGGCGAAGCGCGCGGCCCATTCCGCCTGACCGGCCTCGTCGGTGATCAGATCCTGACGGATCTCCACCAGGGCGTTCGGAAGCCCGCGCGCCGTGGCGTGGCGGTCGATCGTGTCGCCCGGCAGGCCCCCGCCGTAGGGCTGGTTGTCGCCGACCGTCAGCCCGGCCGGATCGGCTGCCAGCGCGTCGATCAGCGGGCGGGCGAAGCGCGCGTCGTGATCGTACAGGATGCCGACCTGCCAGGGCCTCGGGATGCCGCGCCAGTAGGGCGTAAAACTGTGCATGGTCAGGATCTTAGCCGGCCGCCCCGCTGTTTCGGCGGCGCTGATCGCGGCGTCGATGGCTTCGTCGAACGGCGCGTAGAACCGGGCGATCCGGGCCAGCTTGCCGGCTGCGTCGATCCGAGCATTGCCGGGAACCACCGCGCCGTCGGAGAGGCGCATCACCAGCGTCGGGTCGGCCCGGCCGCGGTTCGGATCGATGATCAGCCGCGAAAAATTCGTCAGGATCGCCGGCGCGCCGAGTTGCGCCGCCAGGCTCCGGGTCACCGCCGCGGCACCGATGTCATAGGCGATATGCCGGGCGAATTCGGAGGGCGGCAGGCCGAGCTCGATGTCCGGTGGGACGAAATTCGAGGCATGATCGCAAACGATGACGAGGCCGCAGGCGGGATCGCCCGGTATGATCTCGCAGGGATGCGGCACCTGGGCGGCGGCTTCATTCTCCGGACGGGTCACGGGGCTCCGAGGTCTTCCAATCTGTGCGGGGGCGCCGAAGGCGCTTGCCGTGGCGCGAAGGCTCGGGCAGATCACCTATCAAGGATCGTGCGCTCACGGCAAGAAACGGGCCCGCCGCCCCGGCAAGAAACGGGTGGGGATCGTGCGATCGGGTCGAGAGAGGAGCCCGTCCGACGCCATGACCGAGACCGTCCCGCCCGCCGCCGATCCCGCCATTCAGGCGCAGCGCGCGCTCCTCGACAGCCTCCTCACGGCGGCAATCCGGGCCGCCCATCCCGATCTCGCCCTGCCGCCGCACCTGCCCGAGCCGAGCCCGGGCCGGCTGATCATCCTGGCCGCCGGCAAGGCCGCAGGCAGCATGAGCGCCGTGGCGAGCCGCTTCTACCGGCAGAAGCACGGACTCGGCGACGACCGGATCATAGGGCTCGCGGTGGCGCGCCATGGCTACGGACAGGACGCGCCCGGGATCCATATGGTCGAGGCGGGTCACCCCGTCCCCGATGAGGCCGGCATCGCGGCGACCAAGGAGGCCCTGCGGCTCGCCACGGAGGCCGGGCCGGACGACGAGGTTCTGGTGCTGCTCTCCGGTGGCGGCTCGGCCAACTGGATCGCCCCGGCCGGTGACCTGACCCTGATCGAAAAACAGGCGATCACCCGCGCGATGCTGCGCTCCGGCGCGCCCATCGGCGAGATCAATACGGTGCGCAAGCACATCTCCCGGATCAAGGGTGGGCGCCTCGCGCTCGCGGCCCGCAACGCACGGCGGATCCTGACGCTGGCGATCTCGGATGTGCCGTTCGACGATCCGGCTGTGATCGCGTCCGGACCGACTGTGCCGGACCCGTCCACCCTGGCCGACGCCCGCGCCATCTGCGAACGTCGCCACATCCCGCTGCCGGAAGAGGCGACGCGCCTGCTCAACGACCCGAACAACGAGACGCCGAAGGCGGGCGATCCGGCTTTCGCCCGGGCGGAATACCGCATCATAGCCCGCCCGATCGATGCCCTGAACGCAGCGGCCGAGGCGGCCCGGGCGGCCGGCTACGAGCCCGTGATACTGGGCGCCGATCTGGAGGGTGAAGCCCGCGAAGTCGCCGCCGAGCATGCGGTCACAGCCAAACGCTACAAGGCGGCCGGCCAGCGGGTCGCGTTGATCTCAGGGGGCGAACTGACCGTCACCATCCGGGGTGAGGGCAATGGCGGTCCGAACCAGGAATACGCGATGGCCCTCGCCGTCGCCCTGGCAGGCGAGCCGGGCATCTCCGGTATCAGTGCCGATACCGATGGCACCGATGGCGGCCGAGGCCACGCCACCGACCCGGCGGGCGGTATCGTCGATCCCACGACCCTCGATCGCGCCCGCGCCGCCGGCCTCGACCCGGCCGCGATGCTGGAGCAGAACGACTCGACCGCGTTCTTCGCGGCTCTCGGCGACCTCGTGAATCCCGGTCCGACCTGTACCAATGTCAACGATTGCCGCATCATCCTCGTCAACTAGAGCGTTCTCCGCCGACGTGGACGCCGGTTCGGTGCAGAAGTGCGCATCAAGTCAAAGGCTTAGAGCCGTGGACGGTTGCAGCGCGATCGGGCATGGCTTGAACGTCCGCGTCCGGGCGTCTCGGCTCCTGCCCGCACTCACGGTCCTCGGATTCGCGCTCCTCGGTGCGGGCCCGGCCAAGGCCGATCTGCGCCTGTGCAACCAGACCGGCAGCAAGGTCGGTATCTCGCTGGGCTACCGCGATCCGCAGGGCTGGGTCACGGAGGGCTGGTGGGACCTCGCACCGAAGGCCTGCGAGACCCTGCTGAAGGGTGCGCTGGCGGCCCGGTTCTACTATGTGTTCGCGGTGGACTACACGCGCGGCGGCGAGTGGAGTGGACGCTCGCTGATGTGTACCCGCGATTCGGAGTTCACCATCCGCGGACTCGAAGATTGTCTCGCCAGGGGCTACGACCGCAACGGCTTCTTCGAAGTCGATACCGGCGAGCAGAAAAGCTGGACTGTTCAGCTTACCGATCCGAACCGCGCGGACACCCCCGCCAAACCGTAGGGCGACGGCGCTGTCGCTGCATGATTCGCTGCGGATTTCGCTCCCGCATCCATCCCAATAACCCGACGACGCCTGAAGGCTCGCGGTGAAATGCCCGGAGGATCCCGCTTGAAACGTTCCCGCCGCACGAAGATCGTCGCCACCCTCGGGCCGGCCTCCGATTCACCCGAGATGATCGAACGGCTGTTCCGCGCGGGTGTGGACGTGTTTCGCCTTAACATGAGCCATCTCTCCCGGGAGAAGCTGCCAGAGAAGGTCGAGGCGATCCGCATCATCGAGCGCGAGGCCAAGCGTCCGATTGGGATTCTCGTCGATCTGCAGGGGCCGAAGCTGCGGCTCGGCACGTTCTCGGACGGTGCCGTCATGATCGAGGCCGGTGCGAGCTTCGTGCTCGACGGCGACCCGACGCCCGGCGATTCCGCGCGATGCCACCTGCCGCATCCGGAGATCCTACAGGCCTTGGAGCCCGGTCACGCGATCCTGCTCGACGATGGCAAGCTGCGGCTGTCGGTGGTCGAGACATCGGAGAACCGGGCGGTGACCCGGGTCGAGGTCGGCGGCCGCATCTCCAACCGTAAAGGCGTGTCGTTGCCCCACACGGTGATCCCGGTGCCGGCCATGACTGACAAGGACCGGGCGGATCTCGACGCGGGTCTCAATGCGGGTGCCGATTGGATCGCGGTGTCCTTCGTTCAGCGCCCGGAGGACGTGGCGGAGGTCAAGAAAGTTTGTGCCGGCCGCGCTTTGGTGATGGCCAAGATCGAGAAGCCGCAGGCGCTGACCCGGCTGGACGAGATCATCGAGATCTCTGACGGGTTGATGGTCGCCCGCGGCGATCTCGGCGTGGAGATGCCGCTGGAGCAGGTGCCCGGCGTGCAGAAGCGCATCGTCCGGGGGGCCCGGCGTTTCGGCAAGCCGGTCGTCGTTGCCACTCAGATGCTGGAATCGATGATCACGGCGCCGGTCCCGACCCGCGCCGAAGTCTCGGATGTGGCCACCGCGGTCTACGAGGGCGCCGATGCCGTGATGCTCTCGGCCGAGAGCGCTTCGGGCGCGCATCCGCTCGGCGCGGTGGAAACCATGAGCCGCATTGCCGAGCAGGTAGAGCGGGACGCGCTCTACTGGTCGATCATCCGCGCCCAGAGCGCCACGCCGGACCACACCGCAAACGATGCGATCGCGGCGGCCGCGCATCAGATGGTCGACGCCCTCGACCTCGACGCCATCATGGCCTGGACCAGTTCCGGCTCGACCGCCCTGCGCCTGTCGCGCGAGCGCCCGAACGCCACGGTGATCGCCCTGACGCCCCGGCGCGAGACTGCGCGCCGCCTCGCGCTCGCCTGGGGCACCCATCCGATCGTCACCAAGGACGCCAGCGACGTGGACGACATGTCGTTCCGCGCCGCCAAGTTCGCGGTGCGCGAGCGGTTCGCGGCGGTGGGCGATCGGGTGATCGTGGTGGCGGGACTTCCGTTCGGCACGCCCGGAGCCACGAATCTCGTGCGGCTCACCTTCATCACCCGCGAGCACGCCGAGAAGGCGTGAGCGCTCCTGATTCCCGGTGCGCGGGGGAAGCGACATCGGAGCGACGTGAAGAGAGCGCCTCAATGTCCGGCGGGTGCAGCCGTCGCCGCATGGGCCAATTCGTCAGACAGCGTGGCGATCTCCTCCGTCACGCGGTCTGACGCCACGTATTGGAGCATGTGGCCGATCCCCGGCAGCAGGACCAGCCGCGCATCCGCGATCGTCCGGGCCAGCGGCACCGCCTGCTCCGCGCTGCGCACAATCGGATCCGCCTCGCCGGCGATGACCAAGGTCGGGATCCGGATCTCGCCATAACTTGGGGCCTGAGCCGCTAGCGCCTTCGTCAGGCCGAGAAGGTCCTGCACATTCGCGAGTAACGTACCGGGCCGCAGGACGAGGGTGGCGCGGGCGGCTTTCGGGTAATCGGGGTTTTCCGGTTGGGGCGTGAACACCCGGCGTGCCGCCTCCGGCAGGAATTGCTGGGCGAGCGGTGGCCCGATCGTGCGGCTGAGCAGCCACGCCACGGGAGGCTGCACGACGAGCCGCCAGTACCAGGGCAGATCGGCGACCCGGTCCGGCATCGGCATCGCAACGGGCGCCGCCAGCACGAGTGCCGAAACCCGCTCTCGATGATCCAGGGCGAGCGCGAGAGCCAGCGACCCGGCCCAGGAATGGCCGAACACGATTGCTGGGCCGATACCCATATTGGCCAGGGCTTCTGCGATCAGGCGCGCCTGCACGGCGGGCGCAGCGGCCTCGGCGCCCGCGATCCGGTCGCTCCAGCCGAAGCCCGGTCGGTCGAAGGCGATGACGTGGAACCCCCGGGCGGCGAGGCGTCGACCGATCCCTTCCATCGGGTCCGATGCGTTGGCCGAGGCGCCATGTAGGAGGACGATCGGTGGCCCGTCCGCCGGCCCGTCCTGAATCGTGGCGAGGCGGCCGCCGGTCACCGCGACAAAGGGGCCGGCTGGCGGATAGGTGGCGTTCACCCGCAGCGTGATCGCGAAGCTTACGAGGGCGCCGATCGCGAGGACTAGGCTCAGTACCGCGAAGGGCAGGGCCAGGAGCGTGACGAGAAGGCCGAGCATCCGCGTCACAGGTCGCGGCCGTCGACCTCCGGTGCGAGGCGGTCGATCGCCTCACCGATTTTGTCCATCTGCGGATAGAGCGCTTTCGCTCGGCGGAAGGCCGACAGGGCACGGGCCTTGTCGTCCTGCGATTCGTAGATCCGGCCGAGGGCGGCCCAGGCTTCGAAATGGCGCGGTTCGAGGACCAAGGCACGCTTCAAATCGCCGATGGCGTCGTCCTTGTCGGTCAGGAGCCAGAACACCGTGGCGCGCCGGTTCCAGCCCTCGGACCAGTTGGGCTCAAGGGCCGTGACCCGGTCCATCAGCTCCGCGGCGAGGGGAAACTCGTGGGCGGTGACGGCCTGACGGGCGCGATCCGTGAGGAGGTCGGCGGTGGGACTTCCCGAGCCGGCGAGGCGCCGCTCAATCAGCTTCGCGATGCCCTTGGCCTCGACCGGATCCTCGCTGGCGCGCAAGCGGGCGAACAGGTCGTCGAGGCTCAGTGGCTTGGGCGCGGGCTTCGCTTCCGGCGCCGTCCGCCCCGTGCGATTCGGCTCCGGTGCGGCCCGTGCGGCGGGCGACACGACGATCAGCGCCGAGAGGCAGACCAGAGCGGCGAGGAGGCGGGTCGGCATCATGGGGCCAGAGTGTTCGTCGTCGACAGGCCCGTCAACGTGCCGCGGTGCCGCGCATGCGAAAACAGCCGCGCCCGGGTGGGTGCGGCTGCTGAATTCCGGCTCGGATCGGGCTATCCGATCGGCTTCAGCCCTGGCGGGCCTTGAAGCGCTTCTGGGTCTTGTTGATCACGTAGACCCGGCCCTTGCGACGCACGAGCTGGTTGTCGCGGTGGCGGCCACGCAGGGACTTGAGGGAGTTGCGGATCTTCATCGGTCTCTCGAGCCCGGAGGGCCGTCCATGGAAGGGGTGTCGGGAACGTCGTCGCGGGGCTGGACGCACGAACACGCCCGGCGATCACGGCACACGCATCGCGGAATGGCGTCGCCATATCAGGGTTTCCCCCGGTAAGGCAAGGCGCCGCCAGGGCACGACGCTCAATGAATGCTCTCCAGATGCGGGATCGGCGGCGGCTCCGCCAGCTGGCGTCCGATCTCATGCAGCAACACGTCGAGCACCGGCTTGAGGCGATCGAACTGCTGCTGGCCCAGGTTCGCAGCCGACTCGAACAGCATCAGCGCCAACTCGGCCACACGGTCGATCCCGCCGGTCTCCACGTCCGTCGCGCGGAAGGTAGCCTCGTCGAGAACGCCGGCACGGCTGCTTGCGGTGACGTCGATGACGATCCCGCGCGCCTCGCGCACGAAATCCCCGGCGTCCCGATTGAAGCGCCCGCGCGCCAGGACCCATCGGACATCGTCCGCTTCGGGAACGGTCCGGAATTGCGCCGCGAACAGGCCGCCCTGACGGCGAAGATCGTCGATCAGCGCCTCGATCCGCGGCTGATCCTCGGGATGAACACGCTTGAGGAGCGACCCGAAGCTCCCGCCTCGTGCCCTGGGTACCCCGAGCATTTCAGCCGCGACTGCGTCGCATCGCAGGATCTCGTCGTCCAGATGCCATTCCCAGGTGTCGACGTCAGACGCCGCGAGTGCGCGTGCCACGCGCTCGTTGCCCCGTCGCTTCGGCCGCGCGTCGACCCCCATAGGCCCGCTCCCCAATCACGCTTCGACGGTGCTGGCCGAATTCAGGAATGCTCAGAGTAATATTAGAAGCTCGTTAAACATGGCACAACGTGTTGTTCGCGGTCATTGCCGCAATTGTTCGACACCCGTCAACAGTCATGCGCGGGTGTAAGTCCCGATCAGTACACCTTTGGCCAGGACGAGGCCTTTCATTGCGTCGAGCAGAGCGCCGCGGCCAGGATTCTCATCAAGGTCAAGGGTCTGCGCCAGAGCAAAAATCTGAAACAGATAGGCGTGCCGGCCGTGGCCGCTGGGCGGGTCAGGTGGGAGCCAGGCCGTCTGCAGGAAACTGTTCCGACCGAGCGGGATGTCCGGACTGGAGCTGGGCTTCGAGACATCGCCTTCGTCCAAACTGGAGCGTCCGGAGGGAAGATTCCAAACGATCAGATGGACCAGCGGCTGCGGCGTCGGGCTGCCGGCATCTTCGACCAGCACCACCACGGATGCGGTGCCGGGCGGCAGGCCGCTCCAGGCGAGGGGCGGCGAGAGGCCTTCGCCATCCGCTGTGAATCGGGCCGGTATCGCAGCCCCGTCTGAGAAGGCCGCACTGCTCAGGGTGAGCGATGCCGGAACGTCCGGAAAGGATGCGTGGAAGGCGGTCTTCTCGGTGCCGGCCTTGAGGCCCGACAGGGCTTCGCCCAAAGCGCTGGGTATCTTTTCGAGCATCGTCACCGTCTCCGCCGCGGTGCCAACGGCGGAGGGCGCGTCCGGTTCAGTCCCGCCGCTCGGCTGCGACCATGTAGTTCACCGCCGTGTCCCGGCCGGTGCGCCAACCGTCGGTCAGGGGGTTGTAGACGACCCCGACCGTGTCGCTGACCGAGAGGCCGCCCGTCCGGATCGCCCGGCCGAGCTCGTGCGGCGTCACGAACTTCCCCCAATCATGCGTGCCCCGCGGAAGCCAGCCGAGCACGTACTCGGCGCCCACGATCGCCAGCGCGAAGGAGCGCATCGTCCGGTTGAGGGTTGCGGCGAACAGCATCCCGCCCGGCTTCACGGCCGCGCAGGCCGTGCGCACGAAGGCCGGCATGTCGGAGACGTGCTCCACCACCTCCATGATCAGAACGGCGTCGAACCGTTCCCCGGCGGCCACGACCGCCTCGATCGTCGCGCCGCGATAATCCACCGGCACGCCGGCCGCTTCGGCATGGGACCGGGCGACCGCGATGTTCTGCTCGGCTGGATCGAGCCCCGTCACGGTCGCACCGAGCCGGGCCAACGGCTCGGACAGGACGCCGCCGCCGCAGCCGACATCGCAGATCGTCAGGCCGTCGAGCGGAAAGGGGGCTCGCGGGTCGCGCCCAAAATGGCGGCATAGGGCGTCGCGGATATAGGCGAGTCGCACCGGATTGAACCGGTGAAGCACACGCATCGGACCGGACTCATCCCACCACGTCGCGGCAAGCGCGTCGAACCGGGCGACCTCGCCGTGATCGACGAAGCCCCCGCTGCCGCGATCCGTGGCTGCCCTGTCCATGTGCGTCCCGTCCTCGAAGGTCCGGCCGGGCCTTAGCACGACGGCGTCATCCAAGTCGCTGCGGCGCGCGGGCGTCATGCTTGGCCGGTTGTTGACACCTCACCGAGCCGCTTGTACCCGCCCAGCACCCTTCGGACCGGCCGCGTCGGTCCGGCCCCGTCGCCATCGGGAACCCGCGACCGAGAGACCATGCCCCGTCTGGTGATGAAATTCGGCGGCACCTCCGTCGCCAACGTCGACCGCATCCGCAACGTCGCGCGCCATGTCGCCCGCGAGGTGGCGGCCGGTTACGACGTCGCCGTGATCGTCTCGGCCATGTCGGGCAAGACCAACGAGCTGGTCGACTGGGTCAAGGACGCGAACCCGCTCTACGATCCCCGGGAATACGACGCGGTGGTCGCCTCGGGCGAACTCGTGACCGCCGGCCTCCTGGCGATCGCCCTCCAGAAGGACGGGCTGAAGGCTCGCTCCTGGCAGGGCTGGCAGATCCCGGTGGTGACCTCCGAGGCGCACGGCTCGGCCCGCATCGCCGAGATCGAACCGAAGAATCTGGAGGCAGGCTTTGCCAAGGGCGAGGTCGCGGTGATCGCGGGCTTCCAGGGCATCCACGCCGAGACCGGCCGGATCACCACCCTGGGCCGTGGTGGGTCCGACACCTCGGCGGTGGCGGTGGCGGCCGCGATCGGTGCCGAGCGATGTGACATCTATACGGATGTGGACGGGGTCTACACCACGGATCCGCGCATCGTACCGAAGGCCCGCCGGATGGAGCGGGTGACCTTCGAGGAGATGCTGGAGATGGCCTCGCTGGGGGCCAAAGTGCTGCAGGTCCGCTCGGTGGAACTCGCCATGGTCCACCGGGTGCCGACCACGGTCCGCTCCTCCTTCGATCCGCCGGACGCCGCCCGTCCGGGCACCCTCATCTGCGACGAGGACGACACCGTGGAACAGCAGATCATCACCGGGATCGCGTTCTCCCGGGACGAGGCGCAGATCACCCTGCGTCAGGTCAAGGACAGCCCCGGCGTCGCCGCGGCGATCTTCGGGCCCCTGGCCGATGCCAACATCAACGTCGACATGATCATCCAGACCGTGTCGGGCGATCAGTCGACCACCGACATGACCTTCACGGTGCCGGCCGCGGATTACGAGCGCTCCAGGACGATCCTCGACGAGGCGCGGACGCAGATCGGCTACGCGCAGATCGAGGGCGCCACCGACGTGGTGAAGGTCTCGGCGATCGGCGTCGGCATGCGCAGCCATGCGGGCGTCGCCGCCAAAGCGTTTCGGGCGCTCGCCGAGAAGGGAATCAACATCCGCGCGATCACCACGTCGGAGATCAAGTTCTCTGTGTTGATCGACGCTGCCTACACGGAGCTTGCCGTGCGCACGCTCCACTCGCTATACGGCCTGGATCAGGCCTGAGCCTGGGACGAGGCGGTTTCGATCGGGGCGCATGGTGCGACCTGAACAGTCGCGGGCCGTTTCGCCGATCCCAGAGCACGTCTGGCGAGAGCGCGACGGTTCATCCGGCGCCGGCCGTCCCGAGCTTGGCGCCAAGGTTGCAGGGTGGTCGACGCCAGGACCGCTCATCGACACTGGAACGACGAACAGATGCCCGCTGCGCCCGGAGGCCCGCGCCTGCTGCTGCGCCGCCTCCGCGAAGCGATGGCGGAGCCGGTCAGCCCCCAGGCACGCCTCGACCGCATCGTCGTCCTGATCGCTGCCAACGTCGTGGCCGAGGTCTGCTCGGTCTACGTGCTGCGGGATGACAACACCTTAGAGTTGTTCGCCACCGAGGGCTTGAACCGCGAGGCGGTCCACGAGACCCGCATGCGCGCCGACGAGGGCCTCGTCGGCCTGATCGCCCGCACCGCCGAACCGCTCTCCCTGTCCGACGCGCAGAACCACCCGGCCTTCTCGTACCGGCCCGAGACCGGTGAAGAGGCTTACCACGCCTTCCTGGGCGTGCCGCTGCTCCGCGCCGGCAACACGCTCGGCGTGCTGACCGTTCAGAACAAGACCTACCGCGTCTACTCCGAGGAGGAGATCGAGGCGCTCCAGACCACCGCCATGGTGCTCTCGGAGATGATCGCCTCCGGCGAGCTGGAGAGCTTGGCCCCCGACGCCGGCACGGCCGCCCGCCGCCCGGTCCTGGCTCGGGGCATCGCCCTCGCCGACGGGATCGGCCTCGGCTACGTGGTGCTGCACGAGCCCCGCGTGGTCGTGAAGACGCTGATTGCCGAGAACGTCGATCGCGAGGTTGCCCGGCTCGACGCGGCGATCGAGGAGGTCCGCTCGGCAATCGATGCCCTGGTGGAGCGCGGCGACCGGATCGGCACGGCGGAATCCCGCGAGGTGCTGGAGACCGTCCGGATGTTCGCCCACGACAAGGGCTGGCTCCGGCGGATGCGCGAAGCGGTGGCTTCCGGCCTGACCGCAGAAGCCGCGGTCGAGCGGGTCCAGTCGGACAACCGCGCCAAGATGATGCGCCAGTCCGACCCGTACCTGCGCGAGCGGCTGCACGATCTCGACGACCTCGCGAACCGATTGCTGCGGGCGCTGATCGGCCCCGGCGCGGCGGGGGTCCTTGTCCTGCCTGAAAACGCCATCCTGGTGGCGCGGACGATGGGGCCGGCGGCGCTCCTCGATTACGAGGCCTCGACGCTGCGCGGCATCGTGTTGGAGGAGGGCGGTCCCACCAGCCACGTCGCCATCGTCGCCCGGGCGCTGGGCATCCCGGCGGTGGGCGAGGTGGAGAACGCGACCGCGCTCTGCGACGCGGGCGATGCCATCATCGTCGACGGCGTGGCCGGCGAAATCCATGTCCGGCCCGGCCCAGAGGTCGAGGCAGCCTATGCCGAGATGGTGCGCCTGCGCGCCCGCCGGCAGGAGCAATACAGGGCTCTGCGCGACGTGCCGGCCCAGACCCGTGACGGGGTGCGGGTCGGGTTGCATCTGAATGCCGGGCTCCTGGTCGACTTCAGCCACCTCGAAGAAACCGGCGCCGAGGGCGTCGGCCTGTTCCGCACCGAGCTGCAATTCATGGTGGCGCAGCGGATGCCCTCGGCGGTCGAGCAGCAGGAGCTCTACCGTAAGGTGTTCGCCGCCTCGAAGGGCAAGCCGGTGACGGTGCGCACCCTTGACATCGGCGGCGACAAGATCCTGCCCTACATGGCCAAGCTCGAGGAGGAGAACCCCGCGCTCGGCTGGCGGGCGATCCGCATCGGCCTCGACCGGCCGGCTTTGCTGCGGATGCAGCTTCGCGCGCTTTTGAAGGCGGCCAACGGCGATCCGCTCAAGATCATGTTTCCGATGGTGGCCACGGTGGACGAGTTTGTCCGCGCCCGCGGCATCGTCGAGCGCGAGAAGGCCTACCTCAAGCGCCACGGATACGAACTCCCGGCCGAGTGCCGCCTCGGCGCGATGATCGAGGTGCCGTCGCTCCTGTTCCAGATCGACGAGATCGCCAAGGAGGCGGATTTCCTGTCGGTGGGCTCGAACGACCTGATGCAGTTCCTGTTCGCGGTGGATCGCGAGAACCGCCGCGTCGCCAACCGCTTCGATCCGCTCAGCGTCGCTGCGCTAAGGGCGTTCCGGCTGATCGCCGAGCGGTCGAACGCAGCCGGCTGTCCGGTAACGGTCTGCGGCGAGATCGGCGGCCGCCCTCTGGACGCGATGGCGCTGATCGGCCTCGGCTATCGCGACCTGTCGATGTCGCCGGCTGCCATCGGTCCGGTCAAGGCGATGGTGCTGAGCCTCGATGCCCGCGCAGTGGCCGAGCTTATCGACAGCGAAATGGTGCGGATGCACGACGGCGACTCCCTGCGCCCGGCTCTCACAGCCTTCGCGCACGCCCACGGCGTACCTATCTAGGGTCTCGACTCTTGCCGACCGTTCGGCCGGAGTTGTACGGCAACGCCACGACGTTCCCGGGCGGCACGCCGCCGTGTCGGCTCCCACACGGGGGAGGCGGGGGGAAGGACAGGGCGCCGGGTCTCAAGCCCTGCGGACCGTGCTTCCCCGCGTCCGAGACGCGATCCGCGTCCCGGCCGGGACGCCTTGCGAAGAGCTCTAGAAACACGGGCGATGATCCCCTTTCCAACCGAGCGCCTCGACGCCATCCTGGCGCGGCACGATATCGTCACCGCGCAGCTCGCCTCCGGCGAGGGCAACCCGGACATTGTGGTCCAGCTCTCGCGGGAGCTGTCCGACCTCGGTCCCGTGGTGGAGGCGATCCGCCACTACCGTGCGGCCCTGGAGAATCTGTCCGGCGTCGAGGCGCTGATCGATGAGCCCGGCACGGATTCCGAGATGCGGGCGCTCGCCGCCGAGGAGAAACCGGAGGCGCAGGCCGCCCTCGAATCGGCGCATCGCGACCTGCAGCTCCTGCTGCTGCCCAAGGACGCCGCCGATGAGAAAAGTGCCATCTTGGAAGTCCGGGCTGGCACCGGCGGCGATGAAGCCGCCCTGTTCGCCGGTGACCTGTTCCGGATGTACGCGAAGTATGCCGAGTCGAAGGGCTGGCGCGTCGAGGTGATCTCGGAGAGCGAGGGCACGGCCGGCGGTTTCCGCGAAGTCGTCGCCGAGGTTAAGGGGCGGGGCGTGTTCGCGCGCCTTAAATTCGAGAGCGGCGCCCACCGGGTGCAGCGCGTCCCCGATACCGAGACGCAGGGGCGGATCCACACCTCCGCCGCCACCGTGGCGGTGCTGCCCGAGGCCGAGGAGGTCGACATCCACGTCAACGACGCGGATCTGAAAATCGACACGATGCGCGCTCAGGGCGCGGGCGGCCAGCACGTGAACAAGACCGAGTCGGCGATCCGCATCACGCATCTGCCGACCGGCATCGTGGTGTTCGTTCAGGAGGAGCGTTCGCAGCACAAGAACCGCGCCCGCGCCATGGCGGTGCTCCGTGCCCGGCTCTACGAGGCGGAGCGCAGCGCCAAGGATTCCGTCCGGGCGGCCGATCGCAAGGCTCAGGTCGGCTCGGGCGATCGCAGCGAGCGGATTCGCACCTACAACTTCCCGCAAGGCCGGGTGACCGACCATCGGATCAACCTGACTCTCTACAAGCTGGAGGAGGTGATGGCCGGCACCGCCCTCGACGAGGTGGTGGACGCCCTGATCACCGAGCATCAGGCGGAGCTCCTCGCCGCCGAGGGCATGGCCTGAGCGGCGCATGACATCCGGATCGAGCCACGGCCTGTCCCGCCGCGCGGCCCTTCGGCACAGCACGGCCGTGCTCCATGCGGGCGGCCTGGGAGAAGCAGCGGGCGATGCCCGCTTCCTGCTGATGGGCCTCCTCGGGATCGAGGCGTGCGACCTTCTCGTCGCAGGAGATCAGTGCCTGGACGATCACGAGGCGGCCGCCCTGGATGCTGCGCTGACGCGACGTCTGTCCGGCGAGCCCGTGGCCCGTATCCTTAGCGCGTGGGAGTTCTGGGGCCTACCCATCCGCCTCGGACCCGAGACCCTTGTCCCGCGGCCGGACACCGAGATCCTGATCGAAGCCGCGCTCGCCGCGGTTTCGGACCGGAGCGCAGCGCTGCGCTGCCTCGATCTCGGCACGGGGTCCGGCTGCATCCTAGCAGCGCTCCTGAGCGAGCTTCCCGCCGCCTTCGGCGTCGGTCTCGACCGATCGGAGCCCGCCCTCAGAATAGCCCGTCACAATATCGTGGCGAACGGTTTCGGCAGTCGGTCGGCCTTCGCGGTGTCGGATTGGTGCGACGCCATCCGGGGGGGCTTCGATCTCGTGGTCTCGAACCCGCCCTACATCGCGCGCGACGTCATCCAGACCCTGCACCGGGAGGTGCGCACGCATGATCCCCTGGCTGCCCTCGACGGCGGCGCGGACGGCCTCGACGCCTATCGACGTATTCTCGATGGTGTCCGCACCCGAAACCTGCTCGCGCCGGGGGGAGCGCTCGCCCTGGAGATCGGCTACGATCAGGCCGAGACTGTCCGCGACCTCGCCGTCGCGACCGGCTTCGCGGATCGCGGCCTGACCCGCGACCTCGCGGGTCATGATCGTGTGCTGTGTTTTGGTCTTCCCAAAATCCCGGAGGATCCCCACGTGTCGTCAGACAGCAGATAGGTCTACGCCCAATTGCGCCGTCGGTGGCCGCGCCGCAGCGCTTTTATTGACCCGCGCTCTTACGCTCATGCGAACCTCACCTCGACGGAGTGTGGATGCATCGAAAAAATGCTTGTTGCCCGAGCCGGGGAACGCTAGTGTTGGATGGAAGATCGCGAACGGTTCGTTAAGTCGGACAACGTTAGGGTCGGTGACGATCGTGTGTCGCTGATGGGTTCGCTGATCCCCAAACCGTTGAACCAGAGCGCGCGTGACGGCGCGGCGGTTTAACAGCGCTTGAACCTGACAATCAGCTGGTCTCCGGTGCCTTGCCCGGGTACGCGGTGCGAGAGATGGTCAGACAGACGCGACGGTCGAACAGCGATCGTACGCGTGGCGCCGCCGGGTGCGCTTGACCGGCACGCGTCATGAAGTCCTGATCTGCGCCTCCGAAAACAGTCGTTTGCGTGAACGAGGGTCATTACAGACCGATGAGACCAAACCAGAATCGACGGATGCGCGGCCGGAATCGGCCGAAAGGTCCGAATCCACTGACGCGCTCGTACGAATCCAACGGTCCCGACGTCAAAATTCGCGGCACCCCGCAGCACATCGCCGACAAGTACGCACAGCTCGCGCGTGACGCTCTGGCGGCGGGCGATCCGGTCGCTGCCGAGAACTATTTCCAGCATGGTGAGCACTACTTCCGGATCGTGTCTGGTGCTCAAGACCAGACCCGTCCCTCAAATACCGGCGGTTACGCCAGCCGGTCTGATGACGACGAGATGGACGAGGGTGATGAGGACGGCCAGGGCAACGGCACGTCCCAAAACGGTCACGCCTACAATGGCTACGACGACGGTGATCCGGGACAGCAGCCTCAGCCCTACGATACCCGTGGCGACACGAACCAGGACGGACGCCAGAATCGCGACCGGTTCCAGAACCGCGACCAGCGCCGCTTCGACAACAACGGCCGGCAGGATTACCGCCGGCAGGATCAGCCGCGCCAGGACCAGCAACGCAACGATCAGCAACGTCACGATCAGCCGCGCCAGGACCAGCAACGGCAGGACTACCAGCGGCAGGATTATCAGCGCCCTGACTACCGTCAGGATCGGCAGGATCGACAGACCAACCGGCCGGACCGCCAAGAGTATAGCCGGCCGGACTACCGGCAGGATCGCCCGGACAATCGGCAAGCCGACAACCGGCAGGAGGGGTTCCAAGAGAACCGTCAAGAGAACCGCCAGCAGGATGCCCGTGTCGATCAGGGGCGCTACGAGAACGGTCGCGGTGAGGCGGTGCGTGCCGAACAGCGTACGGAGACGCGTCAGGAACCCCGGTCAGACGCACGTCCTGAGCGGGCTCCGCGTGGCGAGGCCGCCCCGCGGCGCGAACGCCGGCGCGAGGCTGCACCGGTCGTTGCCGAGGATCCCGCCGGCCTGCCGGCATTCCTGATGGCTCCGGCCCGCCCCGTCGCTGCGGCCGAGCCGCCGACAGCGCCGGAGCCGGAGGTTGCCGCTGAGGAAGCCCCGGCCGCCAAGCCGCGTCGCCGCCGCCGTCCGCGCTTCGAGGGCGTGGCGGAGGAGGGCGGACCGCAGACGTCGTCCGACGACACGACAACCGAGTAGAAGAATAGCCGACCGCGATCGGCGATCTGGAAGAGCCGTCCCGGACAATCGGGGCGGCTTTTTTCGTATTCGCTGGTCACGCCCGGGCAGCACACCGGTCTCGATCGGCGTCCATCCGATGGACCAGCCGATCTCACCAAAGGGCGCGATCTTCCCGTCCCACGCCGCGTCCGGCGATTGCAGGTCGACCCCGTATATCAGCTTGGAGCTGCCGGTGACCCGACCGGCCCAATCCTCCAAGCACTGGACTGTGTCGGTAATCAGGTAGATCCCGCCGGCTGTGCTCTCAGTCCTCGTCGGCGGCGCGGGTACCGTCCGGCGTCCCGCGATAGCCGGTCGCCAGGACGTAGAGTTCGCTCGAATCAGCCCGGCTCGCCGCTGGCTTCACATGGCGGACGGTGGCGAAGTCACGCTTCAGGTCGCTGAGCAGCGCGCTTTCGGTGCCGCCCTGCAGCACCTTCGCGAGATAGGCGCCGCCCGGCCCCAGCACCTCGCGGGCGAATTCGGCCGCGGTCTCGGCGAGGCCGATGATGCGGAGGTGATCGGTCTTCTTGTGGCCGGTGGCGTTGGCCGCCATGTCGGACATCACGAGGTCGGCCGGGCCGCCCAGCAGTGCGGTCAGCGTGGCCGGCGCTTCGGGATCGAGAAAGTCGAGGGTGATGAAGTCGACGCCGGCCATCGGCTCGATCTCGAGGAGATCGATGCCGACGATCTTGCCGGAAGCCCCCACGATACGGGCAGCCACCTGCGACCAGCCGCCTGGGGCGGCGCCGAGGTCGACGATCCTCTGACCGGGCCGCAGCAACTTGTAGCGCTCGTCGATCTCCAGCAGCTTGTAGGCCGCCCGGGAGCGATAGCCCTCGCGCTTGGCCCGGGCCACGTAGGGATCGTTGAGCTGTCGCTCCAGCCAGCGCTTCTGCGAGAGGGTCCGTCCGCGGCCGGTCTTGACCCGCTGCTTCAGCTCCCCGCGCACGCCGCCGCCGGAACTCGCGCCGCCGCGCCGGTCGCTCATCGTGATCCCCTGTTCGGCAAGGCCTTCATCTCACGGACTTCCGGTTCCAGACCCCGTCCTCCCGCATCATGTTCATCAACAGGCCCTCGCGCAGGCCTCGGTCGGCGATGCGCAGTCGCTCGGACGGAAAGGCCCGGCGGATCGCCTCCAGGATCGCGCAGCCGGCCAGCACGAGGTCGGCCCGGTCGCGACCGATGCAGGGATTGTCGGCCCGCTGCTCCAGCCGCGTGTCGAGCAGATCGTCGATCGCGGTGGTGACGGCGGCGTCGTTCATCCACAGACCATCGACGCGCCGCCGCTCGTAACGCACCAGCCTCAGATGCATCGCGGCGATCGTCGTGACTGTGCCGGACGTGCCGAGCAGGTGGAAATTCGGCGCTGTTGCGGCGGCGGCCGCACGGATCGCGAAGGGCGAGAGCTTCTCGGCCACTTCCTCGACCATACCCTCGAACATGCGCCGCGTGACCTCGGCGCCGCCATGGCGTTCGGCCAGGGTCACGACACCGACGGGCAACGAATCCCAGGCCCGGATCCGCAGCGTCGGGTCGGTGGAGGGGTTGGCGGCCGCGCCGTCGAGCCACGCGATCTCGGTGGAGCCCCCGCCGATATCGAAGATCACGACCGATTCGGCGAGCGGATCGGCCAGCGCCGCGCAGCCGGTCACCGCGAGATAGGCCTCGGTCTGGCGGTCGACGATCTCGAGGTCGAGGCCCACACCACGCCGGACGCGCTCGACGAAGGCCGCACCGTTGATCGCGAGGCGGCACGCTTCCGTGGCGATCACTTTGGCGCGCTGCACGCCGCGGGCCTGCATCTTGGTCCGGCAGATGCGCAGGGCCTCCACGGTACGCTCGATCGCCGCCTCGTTCAGCCGATCCGATGTCCCGAGACCCTCGCCGAGCCGGACGATCCGCGAGAACGCGTCGATCACGCGGAAGCCGCTGAAGGTCGGCTCCGCCACGAGCAGACGGCAATTGTTGGTCCCGAGGTCCAGCGCGGCGTAGGCCGGGCGACGGCGCTCGCGGCCCGGGAGAGGGGTGGAGGTCTGATGCGGCCCTGCGCCGATCTGAATTCGGGACGGCGCGGCCGCGGCGGTCTCGTCCCTCATCGGCGCGGCCGTCGATCCTTCGGGTCGGCCAGGAGCGCTGTGCTCGGCCTGAGCTGATCTACGACCCTACAGGCTCGGCGGGGAACTGCAACGTCCGATCGCGGCCGTGATCAGGCGACGGCCTTCATCATGCCGACCCGGCGCGGGATCGGTCGCAATAGGCTCTTCACCTGCGAGTAGGGGCGGGGTCGGTTGATCACCTCGTCGAGACGCGACCAGAGCGTCTTGGGTGAGAAGGGCTTGGCGATGATCTCGTTCACGCCGAGTGCGACCGCGCGGTCCACGACGTTCCGGCGGGGCTGGGCCAGCATCAGGATGATCGGGATGGTGGGGCAGGGCGAGGTCGTCGGTGTGCGGGCCAGCCGGATGAACTCCTCGCCGGACAGAATCGACAGGTCCCAGTCGATGATGCTGAGATCGGGCTTGCTTTCCGCGAGGACGCCGAGCGCCTCCGCGCCGTCCGGCGCCTCCAGAACGCGTTTGATGCCCACGCGCATCAGCATGTCGCGCACGATTCGACGGATGTAGAGGCTCTCGTCGACGACGAGGGCCGAGAGATCGGGGAAGGTCGGGGTCGCGATCATGGCCTGTCGCAGTGCGGAACAGGATGTCGACGCTACCTGGACACCGTTTGCGTTTCGCTAACGCATTCTCTCACATGTGAAAGGTCACGCAGGCCGCTTGCGGCATCTGCGTTGTTTACCGCAAGAAAGTAACGGAACGGGCGCGTTTGAGACAACAAGGTCCTTGCAGTCAAGGCCCGATTGCGTCAGGACTGGGGCGTTATTCTTGGTTACCGCGACCTGGGGTAATGATAGTGCGGGGCGTGGGCTGTCTGGGATGGCGCGCACGCGGTATTCGAGACAAGGGCGGCGGACGGTTTTTGCGAGCTTTCGATGGGACGTGGTCGTGATTTCAGGGGGCCGCAGAAGCGTGGCTTCGACGAGAGTGGCGAGCCGAGATGG